>DYRK01000095.1:0-7803 GCA_020718785.1 Desulfatirhabdium butyrativorans
CTATGGTCCCCACATTCACATGCGGCTTGTTCCGCACAAACTTGTCTTTCGCCATGGTTTATGTCTCCATCCTTAATTAGGAGTTACGCAGTTTCATGATTTTTAACCGCTGATGGACGCTGATAAACGCCAATTAATCAGGAAAATAAATTTAAGTGCGTAAGTCCTACTTAATATTGAAAAATGAATAGTGAGAAATATTTTTCACTTCTCACTTCTCACTTCTCTTTTACCACCGGAAATGGGCAAATGCCTTGTTTGCCTCGGCCATTTTGTGCGTATCTTCTTTTTTCTTGACAGAAGCGCCTTTTTTGCCGGCAGCGTCCAGCAGTTCGCCTGCTAATTTCTGGGACATGCTTTTTTCGGACCGTTTGCGTGCAAAACCGATAATCCACCTGATTGCCAGCGCTATCCGGCGGGACGAACGTATCTCCGTGGGAACCTGATATGTTGATCCTCCCACACGCCGCGATTTGACCTCGATTGTAGGTTTTACATTGTCTATAGCCTGCTCGAAAACTTTCAGCGGAGGATCGTTTGTTTTTTTCTCAATCACGTCAAAGGCATCATACAGTATGGATTCGGCAGTACTCTTCTTGCCTTTACGCATGACGGAACAGATAAACTTCGAGACAAGCCTGCTGTCATGTTTGGGATCAGGTATGATCGGCCGTTCGGCTACTTCTCTTCTTCTTGGCATAAGCTGATTTCTCTCACGTTTCAATGCCGGGATAAAACCCGTTATATAGAGCGGGTTTGAAACCCGCTCTACTGTTCACAATGCCGGGATAAACCCGTTATGCAGAGCGGGTTTGAAACCCGCTTTACTGTATTATTTAGGCTTTTTGGCGCCGTATTTGGATCGGCCTTTTTTCCGATCTTCCACCCCGAGTGTATCCAGGGTACCTCTTACAATATGATATCTCACACCGGGCAAATCCTTTACGCGTCCCCCGCGTACCAGCACCACCGAGTGTTCCTGAAGATTATGCCCTATGCCCGGAATATATGCCGTCACTTCTATCCCTGTGGTCAGCCGGACTCTTGCGACCTTTCTCAATGCAGAGTTCGGTTTTTTAGGGGTCGAAGTGTAAACACGGGTACATACGCCTCTTTTCTGCGGCGCTCCTTTCAATGCAGGCGTCGTTACTTTTTTCCGTACACGCTCCCTGCCCTTTCTGACTAACTGGTTAATGGTCGGCATATTCTCCTCATCGTCCTGATACTCCGTAAAAAGGATTCATGAATCGCAAAAATGAAGATTTGTATATTTTCATTTCTCCCTTGTCAAGCATTTTTCAACATTTCTTAAAAAAAACATCCCGCCGTCTCAGCCGGCATATCAGACTGACGATATCATCCCGCGCTTTCCACTGAAACCTTCCGATACAGCGGGAACCCTGTTCCGGCAGGAACAAGCCTGCCCATAATAACATTTTCCTTGAGCCCCCTGAGAAAATCCTTTGCCCCGGCAATGCTGGCTTCGGTCAGCACCTTGGTGGTTTCCTGAAACGAGGCTGCGGAAATAAAACTGTCGGTGCTTAACGATGCTTTGGTGATACCGAGAATCAGAGGCTCGGCTGTTGCCGGTCTTCCTCCCTGCTGAACAGCTTTGCGGTTTTCCTCTTCGAACTTGATCTTATCCACCTGTTCCTCCGCGAGGAAATCCGTATCCCCCACATCAGTCACCTTGACGCGGCGCATCATCTGGCGTACAATCACCTCAATGTGCTTGTCATTGATGCGCACGCCCTGAAGCCGATAGACTTCCTGAACCTCATCCACAAGATACCGCGCCAAAGCCACCTCCCCTTTGATGTTCAGAATATCCTGAGGCACGGCAGACCCGCCGATGAGCGGTTCCCCGGCTTTCACATAATCGCCCTCGTAAACATTGATATGCTTGCCGCGGGGAATCAGATATTCCTTTTTCTCGCCTACACCGTCCGCAGGCGTCACTGTCACTTTCTGCTTGCCCTTCACCCCTTTGGCAATGGACACATAGCCGTTGATCTCGCTTAAAATCGCGGTTTCCTTGGGCTTGCGGACTTCGAAAAGTTCGGCAACACGCGGAAGACCGCCGGTAATGTCTTTGGTCTTGGTAGTTGCTCTCGGCAGCTTGGCAATAACATCGCCGGTCTTGACTTTGTCTCCTTCTTCCACCAGCATGACTGCATCCACCGGCAACATATAACGGGCCATTTTGGTTTTCTGGGTACCTGTGCCTCCGGGAGAAAAATCCGAAAAATTCCCTGGATTGGATGCCAGCGGAGACTGATACGTGATGATCGGCGAGCGGAAAGTTCCCGGAGGCAGAGGAGCATCATCAGGCTCGCCGGTCACCAATTTCTTGGTACGGCCCGAACTGTCCTTGATTGAAATACGGGGACGTACTTCCGCGCTCTTGGACTCGATAACAGTACGCGAGGATTTTCCCGTGACCGGGTCAACCTTTTCCTGAAGCGTCTTTCCCAGCGCCACATCCCCGAACTTCACGGTACCGTCAATCTCCGAAACAATCGGCGTGGTAAAAGGATCCCAGACAGCCAGAAGATCCCCGGTTTTCACCGTCTGTCCGTCGCGTACCAGAATATGCGCTCCGTAAATCACCGGAAACCGCTCCAGCACGCGGTCAGCACCGCCCACAATTGCAATTTCCCCGCCGCGGCGGTTCATCACCACGTATTCAGGGGACGACGGATTCTCATCTTTCAAAGAACCGTCCGCGGAAAGAATCGGCACCACCTGAAGGTCTGTGAACCGGATAATTCCGTCGGTTCTTGCCCGGATATCTGCCTGTTCAACCCGCCGGCTCGCGGTACCGCCGATATGGAAAGTTCTCATGGTAAGCTGGGTTCCGGGTTCTCCGATACTCTGGGCTGCCAGAATTCCGACTGCCTGCCCTATTTCCACGCGCTGCCCGTGAGCCAGATCACGTCCGTAACAGTTGGCGCACACTCCCTGCAAAGACCGGCATGTCAGCACAGACCGGATTTTCACCGATGTCAGACCTGCCTCCTCGATCCTCTTCACCGAGGTCTCGTCAATTTCGCAGCCGTTGGGAACGATCACTTCGTCGGTGAAAGGGTCGCGGATATCCTCTTCTGCGGCCACCCTTCCCAGTATGCGCTCATCTAAACGCTGAATCACCTCGCCGCCTTCCATCAGCGATGTGACTTCCACCCCGACTAATGTCCCGCAGTCATCCTCATAAACAGTACAGTCCTGCGCCACATCTGCCAGACGCCGCGTCAGATACCCGGAGTTGGCGGTTTTCAGAGCTGTGTCAGCCAGACCTTTTCTTGCGCCGTGAGTGGAAATAAAATACTGAAGCACGCTCAGCCCTTCGCGGAAATTGGCTGTGATCGGTGTCTCGATGATCTCGCCCGAAGGCTTTGCCATCAGTCCGCGCATTCCTGCCAACTGACGCATCTGGTCTTTGGAACCTCTGGCTCCCGAATCTGCCATCATAAAAATCGGATTGCTCGCCTCCGCGCTCTTCATGGCTTTCATCATCTCATTGGCAACATCGTCTGTTGCCTTTGCCCAGATATCCACGACCTTGTTGTACTTCTCTCCCTGGGTGATCAGACCCTCGGCATACTGGCGTCCGATCTCCGTGACCTGAGTTTCCGCATCACGGATCAATTCTTTTTTGGACTCCGGCACAATCATGGCGTCAATGGAGATGGAAATTCCACCGCGTGTCGAATAGTAATACCCGGTGTTTTTAAGCTGATCCGACAGAACCACCGTGGCTTTGGGTCCGAGCTTCCGATACACATGATCCACAAGGTCCCTAAGCGATTTCTTGTCCATGACCTTGTTGATCACATCAAAGGTAATGCCGGACTTGCGGTTCATAACTTCGAATACATGAAATTCTTTATCCCGGGGTCCTGTGCCGAATCTTGCTTTTGAAGGAAAAATCCGCGTGATGCAGCCCGGATCGAGCGAAAAAATCTCCCCGACTTCCGAATCCCTGAATCCGTAAATCCGCTGAAACGCATCAGGACGCAGACGCCCGATCATTCCGCCGATCTCGCGGTCAGGATCGCGGGAATAGGTCTGAACCGCTTCTCCGAAGCCCATCTCCCCTTTCTCGACCCGCGACACAGCTTCTTTTGCCGCGCTCTCTGTTGCCGTCATCAGATGCCGCAATCCCAGAACGCCCTCTTTGGGAATAACCTCCCAGAGAATAACCCTGCCCACCGAGGTCTCGGTCATGGTTCCGTCCATCCGCACCCGGATCCGCGCATGAAGTTCCGCGTTGCCTGAATCAAACGCGGAGCGCACTTCGTCCGTATCCGCAAAATCCCGTCCCTCGCCTTTGGCTCCCGGCACGGTACGCGTCATGTGGTAAATTCCAAGAACTATATCCTGACTCGGCACAATGATGGGGGTTCCGTTTGCCGGGGACAGAATATTGTTGGACGAAAGCATCAGCACACGCGCCTCAATCTGCGCCTCCACGGACAGCGGAATATGAACCGCCATCTGATCCCCGTCGAAATCCGCGTTGAAGGCTGTGCAGACCAGCGGATGCAGCTGAATTGCCTTGCCCTCGATCAGCGTGGGTTCGAAAGCCTGAAATCCCAGACGGTGCAAAGTGGGCGCACGGTTCAGAAGAATCGGATATTCACGTACCACCTCATCCAGCGTATCCCAGACCTCGGGAGCCTCGCGCTCCACCATCTTGCGCGCGCTCTTGACCGTGGAAACCAATCCCCTTGCCTCAAGCCGGTAATAAACAAAGGGCTTGAACAGTTCCAGAGCCATTTTCTTGGGCAGACCGCACTGATGCAGGCGCAGATTCGGACCCGTGGTGATCACCGTGCGTCCCGAATAGTCCACGCGCTTTCCGAGAAGATTCTGACGGAAGCGTCCCTGCTTTCCTTTGAGGGTGTCGGACAAAGACTTCAGTGGCCGTTTGTTTGTTCCGGTGATGACCCTGCCGTGACGGCCGTTGTCGAACAGCACATCCACAGATTCCTGAAGCATGCGTTTCTCATTGCGTATGATGATATCCGGGGCATGGAGATCAATGAGACGGCGCAGCCGGTTGTTGCGGTTTATAACCCGGCGGTAGAGATCGTTGAGATCGCTGGTCGCAAATCGTCCGCCCTCCAGAGGAACCAGAGGCCGCAGATCAGGAGGAAGAACCGGAATCACGTCCATAATCATCCACGTAGGTTCGACTCCTGAACGCCGGAACGCGTCCACGATTTTGAGCCGCTTTGCCAATTTCTGACGCTTTGCCACGGACGAGGTTTCCCTAAGTTCCTTCCTGAGCCGGGCATACAGAGGGTCCAGTTCGATTGTTTCCAGCAGCGCGCGTACAGCCTCGGCGCCGATTCCTGCTTCAAAGCGGTTGTGACCGTATTTTTCCACAGCTTCCGCATACTTGTCATCGCCTATGACCTGTCCCAGGGTCAGTTCGGTGTCCTGAGGGTCAGTAACCACGTAGCTGTCAAAATAAAGAACGCGTTCCATGCTCTTGAGGGTCAGGTCAAGCAGATTGCCGATCTTGCTCGGCAGACTCTTGAGAAACCAGATATGCGCCACACATGCTGCAAGGTCTATATGCGCCATACGCTCCCGCCGCACTCGCGACTGGATCACCTCCACCCCGCATTTTTCGCAGATCACCCCGCGGTGTTTCATGCGCTTGTATTTGCCGCAGTTGCACTCGTAATCCCGCGTGGGTCCGAATATCTTGGCGCAGAACAGACCGTCGCGCTCCGGCTTGAATGTCCGGTAGTTGATCGTCTCCGGCTTTCTGATCTCCCCGTGTGACCATTGGCGGATCATCTCCGACGAAGCCAGAGAAATCTTTACGGCATTGTAAAGTTTCGGGTCTTTGGGTCTTGCAAAAAAATCGTAGAGCGCTTCCATTTGCAAACCTTTCTATAGGGGTTCGGGGGACTGGGGACTGGGGACCGGGTGCCGGGTACTGGGAACCGGGTGCCGGGTACGGGCTTGCCGAGAACCCGGTGCCCAGTCCCCCGCACCCGGCACCCAGTCCCCCGCTTCTCACTCGTTATTTTCCTCAAGAAGCTGTATGTCCAATCCCAGGGATTGCAGTTCTTTGATGAGAACATTGAAAGATTCGGGCAGCCCGGGTTCCAGAATATTCTGACCTTTGACAATTTTCTCGTACATGCGCGTACGTCCGGCCATGTCGTCGCTTTTTACCGTGAGAAATTCCTGAAGCTGATGCGCCGCGCCGTAAGCCTCCATTGCCCATACTTCCATTTCGCCGAGCCGCTGTCCTCCGAACTGGGCTTTTCCGCCGAGCGGCTGCTGAGTCACAAGAGAATAGGGACCGATGGAGCGCGCATGGATTTTGTCATCCACCAGATGATGAAGCTTGAGCATGTACATCGCGCCCACCGTGATCTTTTCCCTGAACGGCTCACCCGTGCGGCCGTCATAAAGTGTGGTCTGCCCTGAAAGCTCCGCACCGCCTTCTCTGAGAAAATCTTTGATTTCATATTCTTTGGCGCCGTCAAACACCGGAGTCGCCATGTGAACCCCTTTGCGGTAACAGCCTGCCAGTTCCAGCAGATCCGGCTCTTCAAGCGTGTCGAAATTATATGGGCATTCCTGATTGGGATTGCCGCCGAAAATCCGCTTCATTTTCTCCCTGAGTTCCTGAATCCGCATGTCGTCCATAAGCGCGGCAATCTGGTATCCGAGGCATTGGGCAGTCCTGCCGAGATGTATCTCCAGAATCTGACCCACATTCATACGCGACGGCACACCGAGAGGATTGAGAACCATATCCGCGGGAGTGCCGTCTTCGAAATACGGCATATCCTCCAAAGGCAGAATCCGCGACACCACCCCTTTGTTGCCGTGACGCCCCGCCATTTTGTCTCCCACAGACAGTTTCCGGCGCATTGCCACATATATCTTGACCATCTTGTTGACACCCGGAGGCAGATCATCGCCTTTTTCAAACCGGCTGACCTTCTGCCCGAATTCTTCGCGGCAGCGGGTGCGCTCCTGTTTGTAAAGCAGCACCAGATCATGGGTCTGCGCGGTCGTCTCCGCATTTTTCAGCGCGATGCGTTCCAGCCGGCGTACCGGAATATTGTCCAAAAGCTCCGATGTTATGACCGTGCCTTTGGGAACCTGAATTTTCTCGTTTCCACGTGCAACGTAATCAAAAGGTTTTGCCAGAACCGCGGCTCCTGACGGAACCTCTTTGCCGGGACTTTCCTCTCCGGCAGTCTCCTGCACGGAAGCAGTTTCCGCCGCGATGTCCTCGGCAGTATCTTCCCCGATATCATCTCCTGCTGAAAGAACGTCATCCGCACCGTCATCAGGAGTTTCCTCTTTGTGCAGCAGGCTGCCCCCCAGCCGGGCATCGAGTCCGAAAAGCTTTGCCAATTTCATCCGCACAACGGTTTCAAGTACCGCAAGTTCGTCATCTCTGTTTTTTTCAAGAGAGGCTATTTCCTCATCCTCGATGAAACGGGTTCTCTCGTCTTTGTCAATCCCGCGACGCGAAAATACTTTGGCGTCAATGACAATCCCTTCGATTCCCGGAGGAACACGCAGAGAAGTGTCTTTGACATCTCCGGCTTTTTCGCCGAAAATGGCGCGCAGCAGTTTTTCTTCGGGAGAAAGCTGGGTTTCGCCTTTGGGTGTGACCTTTCCCACCAGAATCGAACCGGCTGCAACCTCTGCCCCGAGCCGGATAATCCCGCTTTCGTCAAGGTCTTTCAAAGCATCTTCGCCCACATTGGGAATATCTCGCGTGATATCTTCTTTTCCGAGCTTGGTGTCGCGTGCCAC
>DYRK01000095.1:7903-12528 GCA_020718785.1 Desulfatirhabdium butyrativorans
GACAAATTTTGCAAGATTGAAGATTTTCACCGGGCTGCGGTGCAATGCCCCGCCTCTCTCTTCTTCGTCGTCATCGCTTTTCAGCACAATCCGGTCTGCCTCAACATCCACCACCAGCCCGTCAAACGGAGCCACCACGGTCACGCCCGAATCTTTTGCCACCACGCCTTCGATGCCGGTTCCCACCAGCGGAGCCTGACTGACCACGAGAGGAACTGCCTGACGCTGCATGTTGCTGCCCATGAGCGCGCGGTTGGCATCATCGTTTTCCAGAAAAGGAATCAGCGACGCGGACACACTCACAAGCTGGTTGGGCGAAACGTCCATCAGTTCGATACGCTCGCGCTCTACCATCATCATTTCTCCGAGAACACGCGACGTGACCATCTGATTGACAAACTCGCGGTTCTCGCCGAGCGGCGCGTTTGCCTGAGCAATGGGATGTTCTTTTTCTTCGAATGCGCTCAGAAAACGCACCTGCTCCGTGACAGCGGAATCTTTCACCACGCGGTACGGAGTCTCGATAAATCCGAAATCATTGACGCGCGCATAAGTTGAAAGAGACACGATCAGTCCGATGTTCGGTCCTTCCGGTGTCTCGATAGGGCAGATACGTCCGTAATGCGAAGGATGGACATCGCGGACTTCAAATCCCGCACGTTCACGCGTCAGACCTCCGGGACCCAGCGCGGACAGCCTTCGTTTATGTGTGGTTTCAGACAGCGGATTGGTCTGATCCATGAACTGGGAAAGCTGGCTTGTCCCGAAAAATTCCTTTATCACCGCGGACACGGGTTTGGGATTGATAAGATCATTGGGCATGAGCGCGTCCACTTCCTGAAGACTCATCCGCTCTTTGATAGCGCGCTCCATCCTCACCAGCCCGATACGGTACTGATTTTCCAGAAGCTCGCCGACAGCGCGTACACGCCGGTTTCCGAGATGGTCAATATCATCCACGACACCCTGAGTGTCGCGCAGCCGTATAAGCGTTTTGGTGGTCAGCAGAATATCTTCCCGTCTCAGGGTTCTGACCTCTATGGGGGTGTTTATGCCCAGACGGAGATTGAGTTTCATTCTGCCCACGCCGGACAGATCGTAATAAGCTGCCCTGAAGAACATCTGATCTATAAAATCCTGCGCGACTTCGGAAGTCGCGGGATTGCCCGGTCTGAGCCGGCGGTAAATATCAAGCAGTGCTTCCTCTTTGGAATCCGTCTTGTCCATGAGCAGAGTTTTGCGGATAGCGTCGCTGCCCGATACTTCGTCCAAAAACAGGACTTTGAATTCACTGATCCCCGCGGACGCAAGTTTCGACACCGCCTCAGGGCTTACGCTCTGATTGGCTTTTGCAAGCACTTCCCGCGTTTCGGGATGTATGACAGGATAGGCGAAAATGCGCTGACGCACCTCTTCCGGCGATACGGGAATCATTTTCACGCCTGCCTGTTTCAACTGCCTGACCGCGCGCTGGGCAAATATTCTCCCTTTTCGGATAAGCACTTCGCCGGTGGACGGATCAGTGACATCGCGTGCCGCACGCCTGCCCTTCTGAAATTCTTCTCCCAGTTCCTCGAAAAAGCGGTATGAAGCAAGTTCCGCACCCGATACCTCTATGTCAAGGATAGAAACAATATCCTGAAGACGCTCGGGTTCGGGAGTGTCGGCCTCATCATCATTTTCATCGGTAATACGCGGCGGTTCCGCGCTTTCCGGGACATGCTCATCTTCTTTATTCTCCGGCATTTCCGCCTCTTCTGCCGGCCGGATAAATATGGTCTGTGCATTGTAGAAATAGGAAAGAATATCCTCGGATGAGTATCCGCAGGCTTTGAAAAGAAGCGTGACAGGAAATTTCCGGCGTTTGTCTATCTTTATGGAAACAATATCTTTGGCATCAACCTCCATGTCAATCCAGGATCCGCGCACCGGAATGACTCTGGAAGAATAGATGACTTTGCCGCTGGAATGGGTTTTTCCCTTGTCATGGCTGAAAAAAACACCGGATGAACGGTGCAGTTGGCTGACCACCACGCGCTCGGTCCCGTTGATGATGAACGTGCCTTTTTCTGTCATCAGCGGAATAGTGCCGAAATAGATTTCCTGCTCTTTGATATCGCGGATGTTGGAAACGCCGGTGTCTTTGTCAGTGTCGTAAACCACCAGCCGGACCGTGATACGCAGGGGAACTTCATACGTCATGCCGCGGTTGATGCACTCTGCCACGCTCTGTTTGACTTCCCCGAATTTGTAGGACACAAATTCAAGCGATGCGTTCCCGCTGAAATCCTTTATCGGAAACACAGATTTGAACACTGCCTGAAGCCCGGTGTCTTTCCGGGATTCGGGCAAAACGTCGAGCTGCAGGAAACGGCGGTAGGATTCCCGCTGCATTCCGATGAGATCGGGAATCTCGACGATCTTTCGTATCTTACCGAAATTTCTCCGTATGCGCTTAATTGTCATCTCCGGTGTCCGATTTGAATAAGGGGTTCGGGGTTCGGGGTTCGGGGTTCGGGGTCAGAGATTCCTGCCTCTGACCCCGAACCCCCGACCTCTGACCTCATTATCTATTTCAGTTCTACCTGCGCTCCGGCTTCTTCAAGCTGGGCTTTGATTTTTGCTGCTTCTTCTTTGGGAACTGCTTCTTTTACGGTTGCAGGAGTACCGTCCACAAGGGCTTTGGCATCTTTGAGACCCAGACCCGTGATGGCGCGGACTTCTTTGATAACCTGTATCTTTTTGTCCCCGGAGGTAGTCAGGATAATGTCGAATTCGGTTTTCTCCTCTTCGGCAGGTGCTGCGGCAGAAGCGCCGGCAGGCATTGCCATGACCGCGGCAGGTGCAGCCGCGGAAACACCGAATTTTGTTTCCATTTCTTTTATCAGTTCGGACAGTTCGAGAACCGACATTTTTGCTATGAACTCTATCACATCTGCTTTAGTAATATCTGCCATAAGGTTTTCCTTCCTGAAGATGATATCTTTGGGTTATAAAATCCTAAATTCTCTTACGCGGCTTCCTTTTCTTTCTTTTCCCTGAGCGCATTCAGCAGGCCCATAAAATTCTGCGGAACAGCGGCAAGCACTCTTACAAATCCGGTGGGTACAGCGTTCATGAGTGCGAGTAACTGCGACAGCAGAATCTCTCGCGGCGGCAGGCTCGAAAGTGCCTTTATGCCGTCAACTGTCAGCATTTTGCCGTCCATGACACCGAGTTTGATCTCAAGCTTGCTGTTTTCTTTTGCAAAATCGCTCAGGATTTTTGCCGGGGCAACCGGGTCTTTATAACTCAGCGCTACGGCTACGGGTCCTTTGAATTTATCTCTGATTGCCGAAACACCGGTGCCTTCGGAAGCTCTGGCAAGAAGCGTGTTTTTCACTACACGGTATTCAACTTCTGCTGCTCTGAGCCGCTTGCGGAGGTCATTCATCATTGTCACATTCATTCCTTTGTAATCAGTGACAATGACAACCTTGGATCTGGAAAACTTCTCATGCAGATCTTCTGCGATTTCCTTTTTCTTCTCTAATTTCATCAGGTCACACCTCCTTTCTCATCAGGCCGGCAAAGCCGATTAAACGGTTGAAAGTTTTCAGTTGTCACCATCCGGAAACTGCTCACTGAAAACTGATTCCCCGTGCCTGCGGTCTTTGATCGGAAATCAAAGAAACCGTAAAAAAAAGTGAGAATTCAGAAGTAAAAATTCAGAAGTAAAAAATATTTCTCACTTCTAAATTCTCACTTCTCACTTTCTTCCGGTTTCCGACCCCTTCAAAAAAATATCGGGGACATATACCCCGTTTTTATTGTTCTCTCCGCCTGTCCGGTTTGCAGGGGAAAATCCCGCTGCTTCGGAATAAGCGTCCGAGGTCCGTTTTATTTGAACATTTCTTTGACAGAAGCCATGTCAATTCTTACACCGGGACCCATTGTTGTGGAAACGGCAATACTTCTCAGGTAATTTCCCTTGCTGGAAGAGGGTTTGAGACGGACAATTCTTTCTAAAAACGCGGCGACATTCTCCGTTATTTTTTCATGCCCGAATGAGACTTTGCCCATGGGTGCATGGACAATCCCGGCTTTTTCCACTCTGAAATCGATTTTTCCGGCTTTGAGTTCCGAAACTGCTTTGGCGATGTCGAATGTGACGGTTCCGATCTTTGCATTGGGCATCAATCCTCTGGGTCCGAGAACCTTTCCGATTTTTCCTACAGCGCCCATCATATCCGGTGTGGCAATGGCTTTGTCGAATTCAAGCCATCCGGCCTTTATTTTTTCTATCAGTTCGTCATTTCCTACAAAATCGGCTCCCGCGTCCGCAGCCTCTTTTTCCTTTTCGCCTTTGGCAAACACAAGAACCCTGACCTGCTTTCCTATACCGTTCGGCAATACTACGGTTCCGCGCACCATTTGATCGGCATGTCTGGGATCAACTCCTAGCCGCACAGCGATTTCGAATGTTTCATCGAATTTCGCATACGAGGACTCGACAGCCGCTTTTACAGCCTCTGCCAGTTCCGGCGTTTTTACAGCTTCAGCCTTTTTTCTGGCTTCCAAATATTTTTTGCCCCGCTTAGGCATATTTCCTCCTTGGTTATTGAGAAGTGAGAATTGAAAAGTGA
>DYRK01000095.1:12628-14126 GCA_020718785.1 Desulfatirhabdium butyrativorans
GTAACCTGAACAAATTCCAGTTCAACCGGCGTTGATCGCCCGAAAATGCTTACCAGCACTTTGATCTTGCCTTTTTCGGGATTGACCTCCTCCACCGTGCCGTTAAAATTTGTAAAGGGACCGTCTGTGACACGAATTTCATCCCCGGCTTCGAAAAAATATTTCGGCTGGGGTTTGACCTGACCGGACTGCATCCGGTTTAAAATCCGTTCTGCCTCTTCGTCCGAAAGAGGGGCGGGTTTTTCACGTCCGCCCAGAAAACCGCTCACTTTATCCGTATTGTTCACAAGATGCCAGGTCTGTTCGTCAAGTTCCATTCGGATCAGTATGTAGCCGGGATAAAATTTGCGCGACGAAGTTTTTCTCTTCCCTTTCACAAGTTCGACGACCTGCTCGGTGGGAATCATGATTTCATCGAACTTATCCGGATGGGGAGATGCCGCGATCCGTTCTTCCAGAGCCAGTTTGACTTTGCTTTCGAACCCGGAATAAACGTGAAGAACATACCATTTTAGCGCCACGATCTTCTCCTTAAAATTGTATTCAACCGGAAAATCAACAGGATAGCCGTCGGGAACAGCGGCTGTCTGCTGTTTTTCGTATCTGAAACATCCGGATTACTGAAGAACTGTACGGATCAGGCTTGACAGTCCGATATCAACCGCTCCGAGGAAAAATGATATGATCATCACAAGAATAATCACAACCACAGTGGAACCAACGGTCTGTTTTCGTGAAGGCCATGTTACTTTTTTGAGTTCTGCCCTGACTTCTCTCAGAAATTGCAGCGATTTGCCCGCATACCCTCTATCAATGAATGATGTCTGCCGGGTCGCGGCCGGCATTTTTTTCTGGGAAGAGACCGCGGCCGGTAGGCTTTTCAGTTTATCATTGTCATTGTCAGCCTGAGATGACGGCGTACTGTCATCTTTTTTTCTTTTTTTTGTTACAGGCTTTTTCCTTAGCAACCGTCCCATCGCACTCCTAAAAAAAGCTCATAGCCCGCAGCTCAACATGATAGCATCTATAGGGCTATAAGCTGTGAGCTGCAAGCTATGAGCTATTAAAGATTTGGCAGGCCAGGCAGGATTCGAACCTGCAACATCCGGTTTTGGAGACCGGCGCTCTAGCCGTTGGAGCTACTGGCCTGTATCAGAAAGATTGAAAAGCAGGAATTGAAGATTGAAGAATTCTCACATTCAGTTCGCTCTTCACGCTATTTGGTTTCCTTATGCGGCGTATGTTTCCTGCAAAATCTGCAGTATTTGCTGAATTCCAGCTTATCCGGCGTCGTCCGTTTGTTCTTTGTCGTTGTGTAATTCCGTCTTTTGCATTCGGCACAAGCGAGGGTGATAATTATTCTCATTTGATTTTCAGTATATAGTAGTATGTGATGTTGATGTCCGGTGCCCGGCAAATCATCGGAAATCCGAAATCCCCGATCCGGAATTATTCGAAAATATTGCTGACCACGCCTGCGCCCACGGTTCTGCCTCCC
>DYRK01000684.1 GCA_020718785.1 Desulfatirhabdium butyrativorans
TTTTGTGTCAGTTCCTTACACATTATAATGTTTATAAAGACAAGCTATTGTAACTAAAGAAAGGAAAAAATATGTCTGATCTGGAAGTCAAATTCGAAGCGGCTGCTCAGAATGTTCAAAAGCTCTCCAAGCGGCCTGACAATGACACATTACTGAAATTGTATGCGTTTTATAAACAAGGCAAAGAAGGGAATGTCTCTGGCAAAAGACCCGGCATCACGGATTTCAAGGGTAGAGCCAAATATGACGCGTGGGCAGAGTTGAAAGATACTCCGAAAGAAGCGGCAATGAAATCCTACATTGAACTGGTCGGCAGTCTGGGTTAATATTGCCGAATTCAGCAGAATCAGCCTTAAATATATCAAGCTGTTATCGAAAGGAGATGTAACGTAATGACTGAGTACGATTATTGGAAAATTTTTCCCCGGATGCCGAAAAAAGTAACCATCGGAGATATCACGGTTAGGGATGGTTTTCAGCATGAAGAAAAGTTTGTCTCAACTGAGGCAAAAATTTTCTATCTTGAAGAACTTATTTTTGCCGGATGCCGCAATATTGAGGTCACCAATCTGGGGAATCCGTATTTAATGCCTCAGTTCAAAGATGCCGAAGACCTGCTGACACATCTGAAAAGCGACCGCTTTAAAAGCCGATGTGCCAAGCAGGGCATCAACTATGATGACATCTGTTTCACTGCCATTACGATTCGGGAAGGCGCGGTGGATCGGGCTATCCGCCTGAAAGAAAAAGGAATCGGACCCGACCGCATACTTATGATGGTTTCCACTGAAGAAGAGCATCATTTTGCCAATTCCGGTACTACGCTTCCGGATTATTGGAAAGAGGCTGAACGCTGCATCAGAAAATGCAATGATGCAGGGATAAAGATGTGCGGCACGGTCAGCACAATATGGGGAAGCCCTATAGGCGGCGCGACAGAATTGAAAGACGCTGTGGAATTTTCAAAACGGTGGCTGGAAATCGGCGCACATGATGTCGAACATGCCGATCATGACGGCAGCGCGTCCGCGGCGCAGGTTTATCGCTATTTCTCTATGGTTTTGGATGAAATGCCGAATACCGATCTTCACATCGCTCATTTCCATGAGACAAAGCGCATGGCTTCGGCTTCCATTTTGGCATCTTTACAGGCAGGTATCACTAATTTCGAAGCCACGCTGGGCGGGCTGGGCGGGCAGCCTGCCAATTTCTTGGATGACTGTCCCACCAAAGGAACCGGTGACTATTACTACAAGGATCCTCGGTATGTGGGCTTGGTCTGCATCGAAGATACGCTGGTGCAGATTGATGAAATGGGCATCGAACACGGATATAATGTGGACCGCGTGCTTCAGTTAGGCAAGTTCATGGAGAAAACCATCGGACGGAGGCTGCGTTCCGAAGCCATGATCAACGGTCGGACTCTGAAAGAAGGACACATGCAGTTTGCCCGGCCCGGTCTGAAAAAACTCAAGGAAAAATTCGGCGAAGCCCCGGGGCAGAAACTCCCGAAAGAATGGGGTTCGCAGGCGGTTCTACCTGAAAAATATCGCGCAAAACAGTGTAGTTAAAATTGTGAAAAAACCGTAGGGCATGTCGGCGACATGCCCTACTTTGGAAATAAAACGATTTGCAAAATCGTTTTACGGTAAAATGCGGAAAATCATAACTCGTCCGGCTGCCAGCTTTAATAACCATTAGGAACTAAGAAAAAATAACCTGTACATCCGGAGTGCCAAACTGTAAGTTCAGCACTCCGGCATCTTCGAAAGTGTGACAGTTATTTTTTCTTAATGCCTTAGAATACGGCAGTCGGATCCCATCAGGAGAAAAATAATGGAAGTAAAGGAACAGACGCCTCATATCAATGTTGACTTCTTTGAAGATCTGACCGGAGATATTTCAAAATCAGCTTCAAAAGGCGTGGATGAAGTCGGAAACCGGATCAAAATGCTGAGGGAAGAAAAAGGATTGTCTCTCGATGAACTTTCAAAAATGACCGGCTTTGAAGTAGGACTGCTTTCTCAGATAGAAAATAATGAAATTCAGCCTCAACTGGGTACGGTGATCAAGCTTTCCAAAGCCCTTGACAGTGCATTCAGCCGTATAGTTTCGGGTGTGGGGGAAAAGCTTTATTCCATCACCCGGAAGGAAGATCAGAAAACCATTTCACGCTCCTCGACTCTTACCGGCAAGAAAAAGCTTTATACATACAAAAGCCTTGCCCCGGAAGTCAAAGGGCGTCACATGGAAACTCTGATTGTCCAGCTTGAAGAAAATCCCGACGAAGAGATTTCCGTACATGAGGGAGAAGAATTCATCTATGTGCTGAACGGCAGAGTCAAGCTGAAAATCGGCCAAGACCGCTTTGAGCTTGAACCCGGAGACTCCGCGTATTATCTCTCAACTACTCCTCACGTTCTGGGTTCCAAAAACGGAAATGCCACCATATTGGCTGTGCTTTACGGATGAGGTATGGGGTCAGAGGTACGAGGTCAGAGGTTTTCACCTCGTACCCCTTACCCCGCACCCCTTACCTCAATCATCGCTACCGCCATTGCTCCTATTCCTTCTCCTTTTCCGATCATGCCGAGTCCTTCGGCAGTAGTAGCTTTCACATTGACTCGGCCAGCTTCGATTTCAAGGGCTTGGGCAAGAGTCATTTCCATTTCCTTGCGATAGGGAGAGAGTTTCGGAGCTTCTGCAAAAACCGTGGCATCTGTATTGACTACGGAAAACCCTTTTTCCCTG
Organism: Desulfatirhabdium butyrativorans; assembly: GCA_020718785.1. Taxonomy (GTDB): domain Bacteria; phylum Desulfobacterota; class Desulfobacteria; order Desulfobacterales; family DYRK01; genus DYRK01. Next base: position 2,752 of record DYRK01000684.1, read on the forward strand.
AGCATCTGACCGGTTCTGACAAGAAGCTTTATACTATAGATATCTTTGAATTCAGGAGAGCTATCCGGAAAATGCAGGCCGATATCCCCCAATCCTGCCGCGCCCAGCAAGGCATCGCATACCGCATGAACCAATACATCCGCATCCGAATGCCCGAGCAGTCCTTTTTCAAAAGGAATGCTTATGCCTCCGAGAACCAATTTTCGTCCTGTGACTAAGCGATGAACATCATATCCTGTGCCGATTCTCATTCAAACCTCCTTGCAAAAATACCAATCTTATTAAAATGGTTTTGCACTCCGGAT
>DYRK01000096.1 GCA_020718785.1 Desulfatirhabdium butyrativorans
TGCCGGAAACCTCCGACCCTCTAAAGATAATTCTTATTTCCGAAAATGTCTAATAATGTTCGAAATTGAATTCACACCTGAGTCGTCAGATGATTTGGAATTTTTTAAAAAACATGAGCAAGTTGAAATCATCGAAGAAATAGAGACTCAACTTAGCTATGAGCCGACATTTGAGACAAAGAAACGAAAGCGGTTACGACCGAATGAAATCGCAGAATGGGAATTACGTATCGGAAAGTTTCGTATATTTTATAATGTAGAAAAAAAGAGCTTATGGTCAGTATTGAAGCTATAGGGTTTAAAATCGGCAATGTATTATTCATTCGAGATAAGGAGATGAAATTATGAAAACTATTTCAGTTTCAAGACAGGCTGACTTCCTGGAGGACATCTTAAAACAGGCATTGCTTGAAGAAATCATTTTGGAAACTCATAGCGGGCAATGTTTTATAATAGCTTCTATCGAAAAATGGAAAGGCTTTCAAGTAGGAGAAGATGATGATATTACCAAAAATAAAGAATTAATGCAACATCTTGCAAAACGACGTACCGGAGAAAAAAGAATTCCGCTGTCTAAAGTCAAAGAAAGATTGGGACTATGAATATGAAACAAAATCGCTGATCAGCCGGTGCCAGTGGACGGGCTGAGGTCAGTCACTGATTTGCCGTTTTTTTCAGATACTGAGGTAATAAAATGATCCGGAACAAATTTCACACGGAAAAATACTCACATATAAATTCACTTCTGTTTTTTCTTATCTGCCTGCCGTTCCTGAACGGATGTGCGACGATAAGCTTGTGGGATCACAAGGATGGTATCAAAGTTGTCAATAAGATACGAGGCGAAGCAGATCAGATTTATTTGTTATATGATAAAACAGACAGGGGAAAGGTGCTGAATCCTAAATACTGTGTTCCGTATCGGATACGGGAAAGCGGCGAATTAAAGGGAAACAAGGCGGGTTTTCCTGAAAATACAGAAGGTTGTCTTATCTTTCAGGAAAAAAACTACTATAGCGGAGATGTCGCGGACTTTGATAAGAAAATCGAATCCATATACAAAAGTTCTGCCGAATGGGATATTATATCGCTTTATGCAATTAAAAGGGGGGATTACCCTGAAAGATGCCAACTGAATATTGCCTTTAAACTGCCTTCCTTTGAAAAAGCAACTTCAGATAATGCGATAAGATATTTCAAAAGACTGTATTATCTTCCGCCTTTTGAGCCTATCGGACGCAGCGTGCTTTTACCGTCATACAGGAGTGGATTCATACAGGACGGATCGGTTTATTCCTATTCATTCGGCGAAAAAGGCGAAATGCGTTTTTCGAGAGAAATTGACACGTCCGAATGGAAAGCAATATTGGATCAGAAAAAATGCCCCTTTCCGATAGATTTTTATGCCATGAAATTCAAACCTGTTTATCGTGTTCCTTTTCCTATAGTAATACTGGCTACACCGCTGGCATTAGCATTTGATATTGTTTCTTTTCCGATCCAGCTACCGCTGCTTTATATACTTTGGCCAGGATGTTTTCCCCCATAGAATAGAAATGAGCAAAACCACCGTGGTGATTGTCACCCACGAACTGGCAAGCATATTCACCCTTGCACAACGAGTCATCATGCTGGATAAAAGTACAAAAGGCATCATTGCCGAAGGCGACCCGAAGGAACTCAAAGATCACAGTCCGCATCCATTTGTCAGACGATTCTTCAACAGGCAAAGCTATGGCTGATTTTTTTTTATTTCAAAGCGTTTCCGATTTCTCCGAGAACATCCCGCGAGCCTATGCCTGCCGATGAGTTCGGAAATTTTTCGAGTACATACTCAAGTGCGTTTACGGCTTTCCCGATCTGTCCAGTATCCCTGTAACAGACGCCGATGTGATAATAAACTTCGGATTCCAGTTCATGTCCGTGATAACGGATGAGCCATTTGTTGAATTCCTTCAGCGCAGCTTTAGAATCACCCAGCCGCATCAAAGTAATGCCGTAATACCACCATGCCTGCGGCTTGACATCGCTTTGTATGCTGATTTCCAAAAGTTTTCCTAATAACTCCTTTGCCTGAGTATAATTTCCTTCTGAAAATTGCTGCCTGCCGTCTTCATAAAGTTTATGGATTTCCTCGTATTGTGAGATTTTCTGTTCCGAATCTGCCGATTCGCCGACTTCCCATATTCTGAGCGGCTCTTTTCTCCACGGGGCAGAAGGCTTATCCGATATCCGCAACAGTTCCCAATGATCGGGAACGCCGAAACCTCCGATGTTTGTAATGCAGTGATTGCAGCCGTAGTAGGGATTTCTGGCTCCGCCGGTAATCACGTAGGCATTACGGATTTTCAGGAACTCGATCTCCCGTTTTCCGATGTTTTCCTCACGAGTAGAGCGGACTCTCCCGCTCCCTTCATATCCGAAATGAAATCTTTCAAGGTGAGACATCATCATATAGTCGGAATAAATGGGTTTTTCGGGAAAAGTCAAAACTTTGCGGACTGCGTTCCGAACATCGTCATAAGCGTCGCGGCTCGGCAATGTAAGACTATATCCCTGCAAAAGTGCTGCAGCAATAAAAATGAGTAATATTCCGATGCCGAGATTCTGCCTGCGTCTGAGAATCGCTTCTGCCGAAAAAGCCAGAATCAGACAGGAAGGAATAACAATAACGCTGAGATAACGGAAAATGCGTGCCTGACTGTACCATGCGTTGAAATCGACTTTCTGGGGCATGAATTCCATGGTAAGAAAAATAAGTATGAGCCATAAAGCCGGAAAATAAGTTTTCCGCCAATGAAAAGCTGCTGCGATCAGAGCGGGAACTGTCAGCCAGCAATAAATTCCGTGAAATAGCTTGCCGTACCAGTTCGGCAAAAACATCAGCCTCGGATATTCCAGAAGCGTGTCTTTGGTCACTTCCCATAAGCCCGCAATCCCAAGTTCGGCATGATAGTAGCCGAAAAAATTTCCGGTTAAGCAGTAGTCAAGTAAAAATGATAAGATAAAAAATGAAATGAGAGACAAATAAAAGATAAGCATCCCTTTCCATTTCCGATAATGTATCAGCGAATATGCGGCGAATATGGGAATCGTGAACAGTCCCCACATTTTAGTCATGTAGGACCACCATATAAAAAAAGCGGAAATAATAAAATTTATATGACTTTGCCGATTTTCAGTCCGGATACCGAGAAGGAAAAACAGCATGGCAAGTCCGGCATATAAAGAAAAGGGAATATCGTTGACAAAAAGCGTGCTTGTCAGGACATCGAAAGGATGAACCGCCAGAAGAAGTGCGGCAATCTGTCCGCATCGTTCTGAAAAAAGGTATCGTCCCAGAAGATAAGTCATAGGAATGCACAGTACGGAACTGAGGGTGATCGCTAAAATCCACGTCACTTCGCTCATGCCGAACAGCTTCCAGAGCAGAAGAATCGGCAGCCATAATCCGATTCGGTAGTTATAGGCAAGAGGCTGCCAGTCCCCGGAAATGAATAGCCGGTAATATGCAGAGAAAAAATTGGAGTCATCGCCCAGCCCGTCTCCGCTGAAGAGATACAGACGCCATACTGCCCCTAAAATCGTAATCGCGCACACGATCAGCCATGACTGCCGCGTTTGCTTAATTTCAATATTGTCCATTGCATCTCCTTTATCATTCTGATTATTTTTGAAAAGCAAAATCTATAAACAATTTGAGTTGTTTCAGATAATCCATCCGGTTCCCATGTGCAATCCGTTCAGCGATATAGCCGGGACGTAAGTAATACTTCAGATAGGCTTTTCTGACAAACCGCGAAATCTCATGTTCCTGTTCCAATGTAAAATAAGTCATATCCGCAGGGAGCGGATCATTCCAATAAGGTCCTTTTCCGTATTTTGCTTCAAACAGCGGAGACCCCGGAATCGGCAGCAGCGGATGAAAAGAGGCATACGTGGGACTGAGTTCAAGGGCAAAGCGCAGAGTTTCCTCATAATGTGCGGATGTCTCTCCGGGAAGACCGAACATAAAGAATGCCGCGGTCTGAATACCTGCCTGTTTTGCCGATTCAACACCTTTGCGAATGGCTTTTTTGCTGATTTTCTTTCGGGTATTGGACAATATTTCCGCATTGCCGGCTTCTGCCCCGAAATGAATGAGCGCGCAGCCGCTTTGCTTCATCAGTTTGAGAAGATCGTCCGTGACAGAATCGGCACGGGTCTGACAAGTCCAGCGGAACCCGAGAAGTTTTGCATAGTCTCTGTCAATGAGATGACGGCATACTGATTCTGCCATCTTGGAATCAAGAGTAAATTCCAGATCGAAGATATACAGGGAGCGGCATCCGTGAACTTGTACCAAGTCATCCAATTCCTGCAAAAAGGGTACTACAGACCGTTTTCGATAGCGGTTCTGAAACATGCTGCGATTGCAAAAACTGCATGAATACGGGCAACCCCGTGAGGTTTCCAGCAATGCAAACTGACCGCCCAGCAATTCGTAGTAATAGTCACGGAGATTCACGAGATGATATGCGGGGGCAGGAAAATCATCCATAGATGCGGGCTGCCGTTGTCCAGTGTGCCGAATATTGTCTCCGTCACGGTATGAGATACCGTCAATTCGTGATAAATAACCTTTGCCTTGAAATACTTCCGCTAATTCCAAGACAGCATATTCCGGCTCATCTCTTACTACAACCTTGCTTCCGGTGGCTTTCAGCATTCCGCCGGGATAAAGAGAACCGTGATTACCGGTAATTACCAGACGTTCCGATGGCAGATGTCGGGCAAATTCGAGAACAGATCGAATCGCATAAGATGGACATTGCCAATCCGCGTAGGGATTTGTAGTCAAGATAATCATATCCGCAGTTTTGGCGCAGTTCAGAGTCTGTTCCGGCGATAAACCTCGGTTGGCATTCAGATCATGCAATTCTACATCCCATCCGTGACTACGCAATAAAGAAGCCGTAATCAGCAAAGACAAGGGCGGAAAGCGGCGATGAAACTTACGCGTTTTCTTTGCTACCAGTCCTTCAGGAGAAGGAGCGATTAACAGTGCTTTTGACATGACTCATTTCTCTATATTCATTGTAGGTTGGGTTGAGGCGCGAAACCCAACATAACTGAGTTTTCGCAGGTTGGGGCGAGGCCTGAAACCCAACATGACAGACTCATTTCTCAATCTTCAAGGTTTTGAGTTTTTCAGCAGACAATTCTCCGAACTGTGCTTTCGGAAATTTCTCTGCACCTGTGAGATAAGCAGTTTCGGCTTTGTTCCGGTTTCCTAGAATTTCATGGGAAAGGCCGATGTGAAAATAGGCTTCGGGAACAAGTTTATCTTCCGGATATCGTTCAATTAGTTTCTGATAATAGAAAATCGTATTTTTGTAATCTTTCTGTTTGTAATGAATCAGTGCAAGACAGGCAAGAGCCTGAGGCGCACCCTGAAAATCGGGAAACCGCCCGCCGATTTCTTTGAAAATCGGCTTGGCTTCTTCGATGCGATCCTGATTAAACAGATGAATGGCTTTTCCCATGTATTCATTTACATTTTCATCAGTTATTGCCATATTGTTCATCGTTGCGACCGGAGGAATCGTAACCAGCTGGGTATTTATCTCCTTTAATCTCTCCTGTGCATACCCTGTCCATACCGAATAAGGATATTTTCCTTTGAGCAGATTCATATAGTCAATCCCGGTCTGTTGCTGCCCCATCCGCAGATAGCATATCCCGATATGATAATATGCTTCCGGCGTCCTGCCCCCTTGGGGATACATTTCGATCATTTTCTTGAATGCCTTGACAGCTTCGGGATTGTTATTTTCGAGAAAATAGCAGACACTGATGAAATACTCAGCATCCGCAACCATGCCGGACGTGGGCTTTTCTATGGCAATGATTTTACGGAATCCGTCACGGGCTGCTTCGAACTGTTTGGCATCTTTGAGTTTTACCGCATTGTTCAGCAGGCGGTTCGGCTCATGGGTATAGACGTAGTATCCGACCCATGACACAAACAAAAAAGCTATAATGAGTCCGCAGGCCAATAATGTCCAACGGATACGGGGATTAGGATTCCATTTCAAAGGAGGTTCAAGGCTTTCCGCAATTCCGAAATATCTCGCAGTAAGCTGCCACGCAGTCTGTTTATTTTTCCACGGCAACGGCACATTGAGCAGGAGTATCGCAAGTCCCAATCCGGTCAGCATAAAGCCTATTGTCTTGGGAATACCGGGCGCATAATAAAGTCGTACTTTTTCCTGTCTGGGAAAAATAAGCATAAATGCAGGAGAGACCCGATAAATCCGGTCTGCGCCTTCCACCTGCCAGTTTTGGTGATAAGAGACTTTGACCAACAGCGGTTTGTTGATCCAATTGGTTTCAATCAGAATTTCTTCATCCCGAATCGTCTCTTTGATCTGACAACTGCCCGTATCAATAGGAACTTTCCTGATATTTTCAAATGAGTCGGCTTTTATCCTTACCGGCGATTCATCCTTCGGATTTTCGACAAATACGATATGAACATCAGAAAGCTCATCAGTGATAAACCATCGGTATGCATCGGTTTTCCAATCACTTGTATGATAGAAAACCGGTTCGTATTGAAGCGGTACTACATATCTGCCCTCGTGTGTAAAGAGTTCCCATATTTCATATTCGCCGATTTTCTGACGCAGCCGATAATATTGGGGGTAGTTACGGATTGCTGCTTTTGCTTCTTCGCTCCTCAAGATAAGTTCCCGGACATTGAACATTTCCAAATGATGCTTTGCTCTGCCGAAATCCATATCCGTACACATATACTGCCTGAAAGGACAGGATTTTTCTTTGGAGATTTCGGATTGTATATAGAAGACAAAGGGCGCGCTCAGGGATGCCTGCATATAAAGCCCTTCGAGAGTAGCACGACCTGCAAACAGCGGCAGAGATTCGAATGCTCTTGTGGTTCCCAAACTGTTATGAATAGAAGAATGCTCATAGACCACACGAGGGTCCTGAAATGTGCCTTTGACCGCATCATTAATATCCCGGTAAAGGGGCCAGTCTTTTTTGGCTTCGAAGCCTTCGTAGTTCCATTTGCACCAAGCCGGGACATTTTCGACATACTTTGTCGTCCATACCAGTGTTGCAACAATAATAATACCCAGACCTATCCATGAAATGCTTCTACGCTGATCCGACCATTTTCCCAGATATCCCAGCCCCAGTGCGGCGATCATGCAGACCATCAATTGCCCGCAAGGCACATAGCGAATATCCACTACTCCGAGTTTCGGCGCGGTCACAAACATTATTCCGGATATTAACAGACCGAACCAGAGGAACGCGAGGGAAGTTAGAAGTGAGGAGTGAGAAGTGAGAAATTTCCGTGTCAGAATGCCGACAGTGCTGATAATAGCAATGATAAGAATCGGCAGGAAAATATCGGGTATCACTTCTTTGACCGAATAGATCACCCATGCGAGATGATAGGCGGTGGTATCTTTTGTGAAGGCAAGGAGCGGAACCAGCCAGAATGCAAGAAAAAAGAATCCCAGCGCATACATTCTGAGCATATAAGTGAGTCTTTTCAGAAATCCCTGCGGAGTGATGAGAAAAAACAGAGATACTGCTTCGGCAAACAGCAGGGTATATCCGTGACTGAAACCTACCAGAAAGACGAGAAAAGCATTCCGGATAACGTGACGGTTTTCCATGCAGCCTTGATAAAGACTTCCGAGAAAAATCAATGAGATAGACAGACTCATGCTGTAGGTAAACTCTCCTGCCAGCGTACTCAGGATATTTCCGCCCCACATGGAATTTGCCGGATTAAAAAGAAAAGGCAGGCTGAACACGCTGCCGATAGCCGGTCCCGGAAATGGACAGCGCAGAAACCCAAGCATAATATACATTGCCGGGGGCAGAAGAAATGTTCCGGATAGTGAAATCCACTTGAATGCGACCTGAAGCGGAATGAGAATATCCATCGCGCACATCAGAAGAAAAGGCAGTGGAAAATAAAACTGAAGAATTGGAAATCCCGCGTAATTCCCCGGAGTCCAGCCGCCTATTTCGCCTTTAGGCAGCAGTTTATGACGGAGATAATCCGCTGTGTAGTAATGGGATGCAGTGTCGCCGCCTGTCGTAGTTGTCTGAGTCAGGAGATATTCGGGACTCAGTTGGGAAAGAATAAAACCTTCGATAATCAGAATAGTCAGGATATCAAGCAGAAGTTCCTGCCGGTTTTTCTCTCCGAACACGCGAAACAGAATTTTCCGAGTCATCGGGACAGATATAACTGCGATCATAATGCTCAGAACTCCCAGAGTGATACTAAAGAGAAGTTTATATCGGAGCCATAGTGATGCCGAAGCGACTTGTTCTAAGGGAATTACCATATCCGAATAGCTGAGATAGTGTATTCCCTTATCCTCATATTCGGCAGTGATGAAAATGCCGTATCTGCTGCCTGCCAATCCTTTGCGGTTGCCAATGTCGAATTCGGCAGAAGCCTTTCCGTCTTTGAGTTTCACCGACCTGACATTCTGAGATACTATAAGATCATCCGGAACATGACAGGTCAGAGTGACATCGCTCACGAGAGATTGTTCAGCCGATATCTGACAAATGATCCGGGCGGATTCTGTATCTTTTACAGCCCTTAAAGACAGCATTGACTCAGGAGCTTCCGCGGTACGAGCCACAGCCAATGCAACATTTGAGAATGAACCGCCGCCCGTATCCTCATATAACACTGTGACAAATATCGGAAATATCCCTGCCGAGTCCGAAGGCAATGCAAAGTCAAGGCTTGCAGTCCCCGATTCTCCGGGCTTTATCTCCCGTGCAGCCAGAACAGTCCGTTTCTGTTCAAATAGCTTTGCCTGAATCAGAACATTTCCGGCTGTATCTGTGCCGTTATTGCTGATCTTAAATTCAGAACTTACTTGCAGCAAAGGCTTTTCCGAAGAATTCCCCGGAGCAGAAGCTGTCACACGGGTAGTATTCTGAATGAGCAGGGTAATTTCTCCGGCTAAAGCGGTCTGAAATTGAAGATTGAAAATTATGATAAGCAATAAATATTTAGAAAAAAAGTTCATTATTTCCAGCCTCTTAATTCTTACACCTGACTATCATAATTTGCGCTTTTGTAAAACGCCAAAAACTTAAAATCGTCGCAAATCGTTTTTGCGGAGAAACGGTCTGCGTCTGTTTTAAGCAGAGGCGTTTTACGGCGGATTTTAAAAGTGCAAATTATGCCGATGGGCAGTATATAAGGGATTTTGGAGAATGAGGTGATAAAACGATTTGCAAAATCGTTTTACGATACCAATCAGTCATTACCAATCAGTCATTTTTTACTCTTCTAAGGCTTTTTATCCAGAGATGAATCAATTTGGAATAGCGGTAAAATCCTTCGTGAAGCAGATTGAACTTGCTTCTACGGCAGTCATGACAATTTACCGGAATTTCAATAATGCTTCCGCCTGTTTTCTTCAATCGGCAGAGCAGTGCCTGAGTATAGAAGGTATGCCGGTCAACTTCTGCCATGAACGGACGCAGAGACTCGGTCCGATAGGCTTTTGCACCGATAGAATAATCCCGGTAAGGCATCTGCAGAAGCAGATTTGTGCATTTTATAAAAAGCTCGCTGGCTAAAACCCGGAAGAACGGACGCGTCTGATTGCCTTCCTGTTTTGATCCGACCACAGCATCATGACTTACAAGCGATGAAACTGCCCGTGGAATAAAATCCAGATCAGTGGAAAGATCAGCATCTAAACACAGAAAAAACAGATATTGTGCCTGCTTTACTGCCTCAACAAATGCAAGCCCAGGACCTCGCAGGTCCAGATGAAAAAACTTCACCTGAGCATGAGTCATTGCCAAAGATTTTCCGATTTCCGGAGTCCGGTCCGAGGAGCCGTTGCTTCCCAGAATGATCTCATAAGGAAGTTCCAGTTTTTCAAGATATTGCAGGAGATCACCCACGTTTTTCTCCAGAATCGCTGCTTCGTTGTAAATCGGAATAAAAACAGTCAAGCCATTGTTCATCATAACCTCATATCAAATCCTTATTGTCCGAACCCCGATTTTCAGAATTTAAAAGACTTGTATGATCTCTGTCAAGCCTTTTCGACAGGCTGAACACAAATCCGAACCCTGATTTTCAGGATTAAAGGATTTACGTGATTTCTGTCAAGCCTGTCCGACAGGCTGAACACAAATGTATCTGCAAGGATTGTGTGTAAGCAAGGATTACATGATCCGGAAATCCCTGCTTAAACACAATCCCTGTAGATGCCCCGCCCGTTGTCCGAACCCTGATTCAAGGATTAAAGGATTTGCATGATTTCTGTCAAGCCTGTTGCCGTATATCTGCAAGGATTGTGTATAAGCAAGGATTACAAGCTGATTCCGGAAATCCCTGCTTAAACACAATCCTTGTAGATGGGGGCTGAACACAAATCCTGTCAATCCTTTAATCAGGTGAATCAGGGTTCAGACATTGTTATCCCTGCTTAAACACAATCCTTGCAGATGCCTCGCCCGATGTCCGAACCCTGATTTTCAGGATTAAAGGATTTGCATGATTTTCTGTGTAGGGACACGCCGGCGGCGTGTCCCTAAGTCGAAGATTCAAAGCTTGACACAAATCCTGCCAATCCTTGAATCCTGCAAATCCTGATTCAGACATTGTAATCCCTGCTTAAACACAATCCTTGTAGATAGGGGCTGCTGAACACAAATCCTGAAAATCCTTTCATCCTTGACGCTGCGTTTCATCCCTCTGCACCCTTATCAATCAGGTATAATCACAGCAATATTTTGCCTTTTATTCCTCCGATAAATTCTGAAATCACTGTCAAGAGTCAAAATAACAGCGTCCGAGTATTGCTCTGACATACGGACAAGACAGGCGTCGGCAAAAGACATAGGCACATTCGAATAACGCATCATAAGTTTTTTTATTCTGCTGCTTTCACCTTCCAAATGAAAAGAAATAACAACAAATTCCGGTTTCAAGAAGCTCAAAAAACTTTTCATTTCCGAATCTGGCACGCTGCAACAGGAAACAGGATTCTGCAATAACTGCTTCACAAGTTATCAGGGGCGGCGGAATTTTATCAAGCTGTTCTTTTGTCCAATTATAAAATTTCTCATAGTGGTTGAGATAAGCAACAAAAATGCCTGCATCGGCAATAACCGCTTTTTTCATTTTCCGAAGCCCTGCATATATTCTTTATTATGAGCCAAATCGGACGGTCCTTCGATGCTGCCTGCAAGATGTTCTGTAAGCTGATAAAACGACATATTTTTATCTGTTTTATTCAGTTCCAGATGTTCAATATAGAATTGCAATGCCTGATTTAAAATTGCCTGCTTTGTCTTTAATCCTGAAAGTATTTTGGCTTTACTGATAAGTTCATTCATTATTCTGAAATCCTTTAAAAAGGGGGAATGAAAAAGCAACCCGTCACCAGCCACAGTCCTCGTAAGGTGAACAAAAACCTTATAAACCTTGAATCAGGTGAATCCGTGTCCGAACCCTGATTTTCAGGATTAAAGGATTTGCATGATTTCTGTCAAGCCTGCTCAAGCAATCCTGAAAATCCTTGAATCCGGTGAATCAAGTCGAACCCTGATTCTGTTTTCTGCCGATGAGCGACATCAGATCAGATGTTTATAAACATCTTTCCGATGCCCGATCTTTAAAACCAGAATGACAAAGACATCATCATGGATTTCATAGATCACGCGATAGTTTCCGATTCTTATTTTATGAAAATTATTATTTCCGTTCATTTTTGTCGTGGACGGATCAGGAAGATTTTCAGCCATAGCGTCTATCTTGTCCAGAATTCTTTTCTGATCTGCTTTGGGAATTTTTTTCAGAGTTTTTCCTACGCTCGGTCTGTATTCAACTCGGTAAACCGTCATTTTGTAAGCCCCAGTTGCTTTCTCATCTGCCCGGCTGTGATATTTTCCCCCGGTTCCTCAGCCGCTTTCAGAGCCTCGGCAATGTCAGCCTGATCCTCCAGATACTGAAAATACTGAAAATCTTCCAAAGAAACGATAGCAGCCGTCGGCTCCCCGCTCATGGTCAGTATAACCGGTTCATGGTCAAAAGCCACCCGGTTTATAATATCGGAAAGGTTTTCTCCGGCATCTGCTGCGGATATTTTATTCAACATTTTTAATTAATTCTCCCTCAGTTAAAGGAATTGCATATTCTTTTTCTCTGCTGCCCCCTTGAACACCCTGATTCGGAAAAGGCCGGCAGAGTTCGCTTAATGCGGCCGGGAATGACGGAGTGCGTTGCGTTTCGCCCGCACCCGGAATATTCAGTATATCAGTCAAAGAATTGCCCTTTTTTCTTGCGGTTATAATTGCAGGCAAAATGCTCGGCCTCGCAGCCCATAAACTGTATTCATCCCAAGTCATTCCTAAAAATTCATATAATTCAAGATGATGACCTGCTTTCCCGTCGTGCCATAAATCAACATAGTCATCAATTTCGGCAGGCAGTGATTCTCCTGTTATACATTTGTCAATAAAGCTGATTTCCATTTTTATCTCCTAATTTTGTTTGCTTATCTTGCGGCCTCTGATCGCCGGTTTTATAATTTTGCCGGTTTCAGGACAGGCAACACCTATATGTCTGCCCCGTTTGTTGAATACTTCAAGTTCCCCGTGAAGACTGTCCCATGTATAAAATATACCTTCTTCATCATCTTTGTAAATTTTTCTGCCTCTCTCAATCCCTACCGCTCTGCATCTGTCTAAAATAGAAGGCTTAGGTACAGCTTTTCTGCTCATGAAACTTTTCCTCGTTTCCAAGCCATTTGAATCAGTATCCGAACCCTGATTTTTCAGGATTAAAGGATTTGCATGATTTCTGTCAAGCCTTTTCGACAGGCTGAACACAAATCCTGTCAATCCTTAAATCCTGCAAATCCTGATTCAGACATTGTTATCCCTGCTTAAACACAATCCTTGCAGATATGCTGTTTCACGGTTTTTGCAGGTTTTTGAAAGTTCGTTTCAGAATAGCTATCGCATTCATTCTGGCAGTTGTTTTAAAATAATGATGACCCTCGGAGGCTCTGATACTGCCGACCCATTTGGAGGGCTTTCGGCAATAGACTAAAATATTTTCTCCTTCAACCGCGTCGCCCGGAGTCCTGTAAATTTTTTCTGCCTGTTCATAACGGTCTTCAACCAATTTTTCCCTCCGCTGAAAGTTCATTGCATATTTCTACCACTGACGCCGGATCCAAATGCAGGTTTTCGATCAGTTCTTCGTATCCTATCTCCCGTCCGTCATTTTTAAGAAAATATTCGGCGACTTCATTTTTTGCCTGATGATAGGGAATGTTTCTCAACTCTGAAACATTGCCGCCGAAAAGATTCAACTGATATATTTCTTCAAGCATTTCTTTCAGTTCGCCGATTTTGTTTTCAAGGGTGTCAAATCGTTTTTCAATCCGGCTGTCATATCTCAGAAGCAGAATTTTTTCAATCTGGCTGACAGGAAGTTCTTTGCCTGCTGTAATGACAAGCTGAATATCTTTCTGTTCTTCCATGTTTATAACTCCTTATCATTTTTGGAAAGCACACAGCCCATTGTCTGAACCGGGATTTTCAGGATTAAAGGATTTTCAGGATTTCTGTCAAGCCTTCTCAACAGGCTGAACACAAATCCTGTCAATCCTTAAATCCTGCAAATCCTGATTCAGACATTGTTATCCCTGCTTAAACACAATCCTTGCAGATGCAACTACCCCCGGCGGCTGAACACAAATTACAAATTTTTCATCCCAGACGACCTCAATCATCGCTGACCGCTTTCATCAGGTCTGCCGCACTTCCGCTGACAGTATTGCCGGATTTCCAATTTTCTTCCGCTTCCTGCGCTCTCAGCGCAAGCCGGTTACGCCTCAGTTCACAGACTCTTTTGCTGAGAATTTCAGCGATAACATACTGGTCCTCCGGCGGAAGAAGAGAAATATTCTGAAGAATACTGTTGACAGTCATTATCTGCATAAGCGTTTCCTTTCGTACAAACCGGCTTAAAATCAAGTGAATCAGGGTTCGACGGCTTTTATACATTTTTTGTAAACATACTCGGGGTCCA
>DYRK01000685.1 GCA_020718785.1 Desulfatirhabdium butyrativorans
GGGGTCACAGCACAGTATAGCCCGGTCCCTCGCCGCCTTCGGGACAGGTCCATGTGATATTTCCGTAAGGGTCTTTGATATCGCAGGTTTTGCAGTGAAGGCAGTTGGAAGGATTCAGTTTCAGATGCCGCCGGAGAGTTTTCTCATCGGTCTCGATCTCATAGACCTTTCCCGGACAGAATCTCGTGCAGGGATTTTTATACTTGGTGTAACATTCACTGACGCAGAGATTCGGGTCATGAATAATGATATGCGATGGCTGATCTTCGCGGTGCAGGGTTTTGGACAGATAAACGCCGGTGAGTTTGTCCGCGTACAAAATTCCGTCAAAAAACTTTTTGTCAATTTCTTCAATGACATCTGTTTCTTTTACAGGCCTGAGCGATCTGTAATCTTCGTGGAAAGGCATGTTGTCCCGGACGCCTTTCCCTTTGGTGACATACTGCGCGGCAGCATAAATCAGTTTAAGAGGAATTTTTTTGGCAAGAGCCTGAGAAAAATTTCTTCCTTCATAAATCTCTTTTCCTGCCCAGCTGTTTTCAAAGAGATGCGGATAATGTTCAAGGCTTTCCCGTGTGAAATCGCCTTTTTCAAGAGCGAGAAGGGCTGCTTCCGCGGCGAGCATTCCCGATTTCATGGAAACATGAATTCCTTTTAATCCCGGCGGATTCTGCATTGCCGCGCTTCCGCCGGCAAACATGGCTCCGTCAACTGCAAGACGGGGAATGGTGAAATATCCGCCTACAGAAACCGTTCTCGCGCCCTGCTCGATGATCTTTCCGCCTTTGATAATATCGGCAACAAAAGGATGGCATTTGAATTTTATGAATTCATCATAAATATCGAGCATGGGATTTTCGTAGGAAAGTCCGGTAAGGAATCCGACCGCGGCACGATTCTCTTTCATTTCATAAATAAAACCGCCGCCCGGAATATTCAGACCCAGCGGATATCCGAAGATATGAATATCATTGCCATTGCTGCTTTTGAAATAATTATCGTCTGGCAGTTGAATCACTTCTTTGATACCGGTTTCAAAGACCTGCGGCATTTTTCCGGAAAAAATATCAAGCTTTTTTCCGATCTCTTTGACGAGACTTCCGCGTGCGCCCTCACCGAAAACAGTGATTTTCGCCAGAATATCCATGCCGGGTTCGAAATTCGATTTGGGGTTTCCGTCTTTTCCCAGTCCTTTGTCGCCTGTGCGGACACCGACAATCGTTTTTCCGTCAGGACCGTACAGCACTTCTTTTCCTGCAAAACCGGGGAAAATATTGACGCCCATTTCTTCGGCAATCTGTGCAAGCCATTTGCCGAACATGGAAAGGCTGACGACATAAAAGCCTTTGTTGTGCATCTGTTTCGGCGTAAACGGAACCCGAAACGCCGAAGTCTGTGTCAGAAAATAGAACTCATCTTCCCTGATCTGCGCTTCCGCAGGGAATCCTTTTTCCGGAAAATCCGGAATAAGTTCTTTCAATGCCACGGGATTCAGTACCGCGCCGCTCAGGGCATGGGAGCCGATTTCCGCGCCTTTTTCAATCAAAGCCACTTCAAGAGCCATGTTTTTTTCTTTAGCCAACTGCATCAACCGGATTGCGCCGGCAAGATTTGCCGGACCTCCGCCCGCAAACAGGACATCGAATTCTATTTTTTCATGCTCTGTATTCATATTATTTTCACTTTGATCGCTTGTTTTTTTTAGAAGTTACGCATTTCAAAAATTTCCGGTGGGTCAGACATTTCTGTCTGATCCGCCGAATATCATCTCAATCGAAAAGTTTTCAGTGTTCCCAAGCTTTACGTGGGAATTCAGACTTATTTCATCTGCATTCTTTCCTGAACAATCCGCTTATACGTTTCCGTGAGATTTGCAGGCGGAACATAGCGTTCCGAAGGCTCTTTTTCCGCGATGTGCATCGCGTCAAAATCACAGGTCGGCACACATAATCCGCAGCCGATACATCTTTCCAAATTGACATGCGCGGTTTCATCCACCGTGACTGCATTCATCTGGCATCGCTCTTGGCATAAGCCGCAGGCTGTGCAGTTGTCTTCGTTCACTACGGCATAATAATTGCTGCACACTGCTTTGGCAGGCGAATCGAAGGCATTGAGATTTTTCAAAATCTGACAGCAGCACCCGCAGCACAGACAGATATTCAAAGGCTTCTGGGCATTTCCGGGCTGAACCACCAGTCCGGCTTCCATGCCTTTGTTCAGAATATCCAAAGCTTCTTCCTGAGAAATTGGGCGGCCCAGCCCGTTCTCCTCATAAAAATATGCCCCGCCGCCGAAAATCAGACAGGCTTCCTCGAGTTTGCCGCATCCTTTGCCGATCATTTCCTGCTCTTTTCTGCATATACAGGGCGCGACCACAATTCTGGACTGCTGCCTGATGATTTTCTCTGCCTCTTCATAAGGTGTCACGCTCATTTCCGCGGAAATGCTTGCAGATACGGGGACAATCCTCATCTGTTTGGTTTTCTGTTTTACCCATGTTTTCATCAGAAAGGGGCTGTATTCATTAAAATCCCGAATCAGTCCTTCATCCAGATCATTGACATGATATTCCCATATCCCAACAACAAACTGGGCTGCCATGTAAAAATTCTGCCCGCTTTTGGCAGAACGGAGAATAAGCCCTTTTTTGGACATGGTTTCAAGAAGTTGTCCCAGTTCCGATTCATCTGCCCCGAGCCGCTGCGCTATTGCAGACACGGGTTCGGGCTTCATTGCCAGCGCGAGAGCCGTCTCTGCTTCCCAGGGCATAAAAAGCCGTTTTAAAATTCTGATCTCAACCCCTGATTCCGTAGCTGGAAATCCCCCGGGAAGGCGGTCAAGGTGTTTTGCAAGCTTTATGTAAACATCATCATCCATTCCGGCAATATCCTCCTTAATTTTTTATTTGGCTGCAAAGGGAAACGCAAATTGCGCCGTAAAACGATTTTGCAAATCGTTTTAAAACAGGACGATTTGCAAAATCGTCCCTACATTCAGTAGATTGAAAAGTTTCAATCCGGAGTGCAAAAATAGAGCGAAGCGCTTTTTTGC
>DYRK01000686.1 GCA_020718785.1 Desulfatirhabdium butyrativorans
GGGGCTTCCCCGGCAAGTGCGTTCCCAAGCCGGGGCTTGGGAACGAGAAAAAAACTTTTCGATCTGCCGAGAATATTATTATTGCGTAAAAAAGTCACTTCTTCATTGTAAATTCTCAGCTCTTTTGTGTTAATGTTTTACAGAAAATTCGGGAAGCTCAAATTATGCCGGCGGTAAGAATATCTGACATATAAAATACCTCCTGATCTGTTTCGAGGAATATATAGACTTAATGAAGAAGCGGGAAGTGGGAAGTGAGAACTGAGAAGTGGGAAGTGGGAAGTGAGAATTTGCATTTCTCACTTCCCACTTTTCACTTTTTATATTTCAAGCCATGAATCCGAATACAGAGCTTTTCCGAGAATAATGTTGACGGTCTTCGCATATTCCTGCAATTCTTTGGACAGGCTGGCGATATTCACATCTTTTCCGCCGACAGCCGGTTCATCGTCGCCGGTCATGCTGTAAATCAGGTCAACAATGTCCTTGCGTTTGCCTTTGGCAACTTCCGTCAGCTTCGTATCCAGCGGGTCTGAAATCACCGAATACATCCCGTATTTCTCAAGCATGACCATGTATGTCTGGTTGAGAATGGGGCGCAGATGGGTCGGAGGACCGTTGGAGATATTGGACAGTCCGCAGGTGCTTTTTGCGCCCGGGGCAATATCCTGAACCATCTTCTGAAATTTCATCAGACTCATGAGCTGGGGCTGCTGAATATTCACCGGTGTGACAATACCGTCCACCCAGATTCTCTCATTGGCAATGCCCGCTTCGTTGGCAGCATACAGAAGTTCCACAGCCAGGGCTGCCCGCTCATTTTCATCTCTCGGAAGTCCGTCAGGTCCCCACATCAGAGCGATAAAATCCGCGTTGTATTTCGCGGCAAGCGGAATCATTTTTTCATAGCGTTCAGGACGGCACATAATGGAATTGATCAGCGGGGGACGGGATGTCGGTTTATAAACCTTGAGAGCAGCCTCGATTGCGCTGATATTGGATGTGTCCAATGCCAGCGGAATATCGGAAACCACTTCCTGCACGGTCTGAACAACCCAGGGCATGAGTTCATGCCCGTCTTTTTTGGCAGGACCAAGGTTGATATCAATATAGTCCATCCCCATCTTTTTCTGATGAAGAGCTTCTTCCTGAATCGGTTTCGGATCTCTTTCTTTGTATGCCTTGCCGATCTTTTTGTTTATAACATTCAGACTTTCGCCAATCAGAAACATATAATCTCCCTTTCAGAGGTCAGAGGTCAGAGGTGCGAGGTCAGGGGCAGCACCCCTCACCTCGCACCCCTTACCCCGAACCCGTTTTTATCTTGCTTTGAGGAATGCCGGAATATGAGCCGCTTCTCTCGGGCCCACGGTGATCTTCCATCCGGGCAGTTCTTCTTCCATGTCGCCGGCAATCGCGGCAGCGTAGCCGGGAATAATAATACTCTGGTGTTTGACCTTGTCGGAGATGCCGGATTTCTTCACGAAAGAGCCTACATCGTCGCCGGCAAATTTTCCGGCAGCCCATGCCGTCATAACGGACAGACCCTCGGAATCTTTGATCAGCAGCCAGCTCGGAACCCTGCTGCCCTCGATTTCGCCGGACACGATGAAATATGTCAGCGCAAAATTCGTCGTGACCAGCACCGGCGAATTTTCATTCGGTTTGTTGATTTCATAGATGCCCTGGACCACGGTCATAGGCCGCTGCGGGTCGGTAAAGATGTTGAGGCGTTCCAGCAGCAGCGGGAAAATGCTTTGGCCCGTGAAATCGGAAAGCACCACGATACTGCCGTATTTTGCCACAAACATTGCCGCAATCAGGGTTTCCACGTCCGGATTCGAAGCCATCTCGCAGGGAAATACGATGGTGGGGAAGCCTACGCTCCGGTTGCCGTTTTTCAGCGCAGCGCGCCGGATAGCCACCTGATCTTCAAGAGCTTTTTTCACTTCCCGCGAACCCGAGTCCAGCACAAGGTCTTTCAGTCCCATTTTTGTGAGTTTGTCACTTAATGCGACCAAGCCTTCCACCGAAGCTGCTTTCACTGCCAGAGGCAGCGATTTTTCTTTGGCAATCGCCCCGAAAGCGTCAGCGGTTGCATCTGTCGCAGCATAAAGCAGAGGTTTTTTGAACGCGCAGGCTTCGGCTCCGGCTTTCATCACATCAGCCTTGTCGCTCATCAGAATGACATTGAATTCCGATGTTTCGGCAATAAGCTTCGCCAATTTTGCGAACGCGTCTTTGTTGCCGTTCACGTCTTTGAGCGCGACTGCCTGAGGTCTCAGGTTCAGTCCCACCCGCTCAAACTGTAAAGCATTCCAGATTTTCAGCTTTGCCGCCAAAGTGGCTTCGGAAATATCTGATTTGACCAGCGCGGCAAAAGCCGTGGGATTGTAAAAAGTCTTTTCATGCCTGCACAGAACCGTTTCGCCGCCCACTGTAAAAGCCCGCACCCCTTTGCCTATCGCTACCGGACGGATCGGAGGAGCTGAAGCCTCTGCCAGTTGAGCTTTTGCCTCGGCAGATACATAAGGACAACTTTCCACTTCCGCCTTGCCCGAAGCCAGATTCATGGCAAACGCAAGACAGGTGGGGACGCCGCATTCCTTGCAGTTGGTCTTGGGAAGCAGCTTGAAAATCTGAATACCGGTTAATGCCATCTATATCGTCTCCTTTTGTTTGGAGGTGAGGGGTTCGGGGTGAGGGGTTCGGGGTAAAGCGGCCCGAGTAAAAATAGATAACCCGCTTTACATATTCCCCTGACCCCGAACCTCTGACCCCTCACCTTCTCAATTCATTTCATCCTACCAGCGGTTCCATGGACAGCGCGGGATGGCCTTTTTCTTTGAGGAAGGGCAGAATTTCTTCCTCGGTGATTCCCACCGTCTCATCGGCAATTTTGTCATACAGATCAGGAACTCCCATTGCCGCACCGCGTTTGTTGATCCGCTCCCTGAGTTCTTCCTTGAGCATCTTGGGCATCCATACCATGCGGAGAAGTCCGCCGTCGCCCTTGATGAACTTGCCCTGGGTAATGTTGAACTTCGAGT
>DYRK01000687.1:0-1493 GCA_020718785.1 Desulfatirhabdium butyrativorans
CGAGGAAAAAGCCGGGGCTTGGGAACGAGGAAAAAGCCGGGGCTTGGGAACGAGGGGAAAGGTTTTGCAGATCGGCAGTCATGCGGTATCATCAATGACTTTCCTTAATTCCGGCTCCAGATTCACAAAAAGCGCAGCCAGTTCAGGGTCAAACAGAGTGCCGCTGCCTTCCTGAATCTGTTCAAGGGTTTTTGCCAAAGGCCAGGCGTCTTTGTAAGGGCGGTCCGAAATCAAGGCATCAAAGACATCGCATATCCGCACGATTCTTCCGAACAGCGGAATTTCCTCTCCTTTGAGTTCTGCGGGATAGCCGGTTCCGTCCCAGTTTTCATGATGAGTCAGTGCAATAATTTCAGCCTCCCTGAGAAGCGGGTGTCCGCTTCCGGCAAGCAGTTTCGCACCGATAGTCGTGTGAGTCTTCATTATTTCACGCTCTTCCTCGGTCAGCTTTCCCGGCTTCAGAAGAATGATATCTGAAATGCCGATTTTTCCCACATCGTGCATAGTGCTTGCCAGCGCAAGCGTATTGTATTCCTGCGGAGACAAGCCCGCGGCTTTGCCCATAATCCGGCAATATTCGCTCATGCGCCGGAGATGATTGCCTGTTTTTTTATCGCGGTATTTTGCAGCCATTTCAAGGCGCTCGAGAATTTCGATCTGGGCTTCTTCGAGTTCCCTTGTGCGTTCCCGAACCTTTTTTTCCAGCGTGATATTATGATTTTTCAATGCCTCCTGAGCAATTTTTAGCGAAAGATGGGTTCGGACCCTTGCTTTGACCTCGGTAATATCAAAAGGCTTGGTAATATAATCCACGGCCCCGGTTTCAAATCCTTTGGTTTTATGTCCGGTGCTGTCCATGGCTGTGATAAAAATAATCGGAATATCTGCGGTTTCCGGGTCCTGCTTGAGAGTTTTGCAGACCTCGAATCCATTGAGTCCCGGCATCAGAATATCCAAAAGGATCAGGTCGGGATGGTTGGCTCTGGCATAAACAATGGCTTTGGGTCCGTCCAGCGCGACACCGAGTTTGTAATCCTCACGCAATGCCCGGATGAGGACATCAACATTGGTCTTTGTGTCGTCAACAATAAGGATTCTGCAGGCGCCGAGTTCGTTCATAATCGGTAAAAACCTTTTATATATTTGTTTACGTTCTTTTTTCATGTTCGGGTGAACGGCAATAATTCTGCATGTTCCGAATCAGTACGATCAATGTTTCTCTGGCAGCGTCAAAGCTGTAATTATAGGTCTGTTCCGAGAGCTTTCCGAAAAGCGATTCGATTTCCGAATTAAAACGTACCTTGCTGAAAAATATCTCTATTTCCTGAAGATATCCTGCTCCCGCGGGATCGGATTCCTGAAGACATTTATCAAATTTTCGGAATAATTCAAGGAGATTTTCAAGGGGCTGGTCATACCGGGCTTCTCCCTCGTTACCAAGCCCCGGCTCACCCTCGTTACCAAGCCCCGGCTCACCCTCGTTACCAAGCCCC
>DYRK01000687.1:1593-3043 GCA_020718785.1 Desulfatirhabdium butyrativorans
TCGTTCCCAAGCCCCTGCTTGGGAAAGGACGGCATCCGCCTGAAGGAAGTCTCGACTTTTTTCAAGGCATTTTCAACGCTTTTCAGTGCATCAAGTATCATCGTCTCATCTTCGGCAGCACACGCGTCTTCGAGTGCTTTTGCGGCATCCCTGAGTTTCGTGGCAGAAATGGTGGCAGCGGATCCTTTCAAGGCATGTGCGCTTATCAAGGCGGTTTCGAAATTCTTTTTTTCAATAAGCTCCTTGAACTTTATTGAAAAATCTTTCTTATCCTCACAGAAACAGGAAAGAAGGTCCGCATACAGATCCCATGACCCTTCAAGCCGTTTCAAGGCATCTCCTATATCCAATCCCGGAAGCGACATGAGAGCGGCTTCGTTCCCATCGTTCTCAAGCCCCAGCCTGGTAATTTCCTCTTGTTCCCAAGCTGGGGCTTGGGAACAAGAAGCTGCTTGGGAACAAGAAGCAGAGGCACGCGTCTCACTTGTACCTTCGGGGACTTCCTGCATACTGTCCGCAAGCCTGTCTGTAAGCCTATCCGTAAGATTGACGGCTATTCCCCCGATAAAAACAGGCATTCCCTGTCTGAAGATCGGAAATTTGGATGTCAGATAATACTGAATTTTATCTCCCAGGGTCAGTGCCTCGATTATATTCAGAGTTTTTCCCTCAGATATCACGGACTGATCCGTTGCTTTGAGATTTTTTGTCACCTGAATCGGCCAGATATCCTCATCGCTCTTGCCGATACGGTCTGCGCCATCACATCCGAAAGCGGTTTTATATGCCTGATTCACATAGAGATAGCGTCCGTCACGATCTTTGATGTAGGCTGCCGCAGGCTGATATTTCATAAACGCGTCAAACACTTCTTTGCACTCCGCGCAAGTGTCTTCGGCAGATTGCCGCGCCGCATTTTCTTTTTTCAATTCCTCCTGCGCCTTTTTCAGTTCTTCGGACTGCGCCTGAAACTGATGCTTCAGCAAGCTTAAATCTTTCCGCAACTGCGTTTCTTTCTGCCATTTTGTACCTAATGCAAGGACAAACTGTTCGATTTCAACGGCATCGAAAGGTTTCTGAAGATAGAGCAGTTTATCAGCGGGCGGAACCCGCCGGATAATCTCTTTCAGCGGGATATTGCAGTAAGCCGTTACAATGACGATCTCCAGAAAAGGATCGGATTTACGGATGTTTTCCGCGGTCCAGAGTTCATCCTGCCTCGCGGGTATCCCGAGATCGAGAAAAGCCACGGCAAAGGGCCGGTTTTCGGCAACAGACCCTTGTACCGCTCTGACCGCATCTTCTCCCTGATGACATACGGTGACATCAAAGGAAGGAAAAGAAGATAGGATATTTTTATATTTTTCTACAATGATCTTTTCATCGTCAACGACCAGAATGCGTAACTGGTCATGCAGGGAATCATCCATTCCTGAAACTCCTTAATGTT
>DYRK01000688.1 GCA_020718785.1 Desulfatirhabdium butyrativorans
AATAGATATTGCGATCTGCTTTGATATTTTCGAGCATTTGCATGACGATGAACTGGGCGCCTTTCTTCAATCGCTCAGAAAACAGCTCTCGAAAAACGGGAGTCTGGTGTTTCATACATTTCCGACAGAATACAACTATATATTCTTCAATAAGTTATATCGCAGATTACCGTTGATTCCGTTTAAAATATTACCAGATAAACTATTTGACCGTATTACTATGGCGTATGCCGCTTTGTTGGATACAGCCCTTATATTTTCAGAGGGCTGTACCTACAAAGGACATATTAAAACAGAACGGCATTGTAATCCCACTACGCAGGAAAGGCTTTCAGATATTCTCAGAAGAGCCGGTTATGAAATAGTGTTTATGGAAACATCTCAGTTGTATCCGTTTAAAGAGAGTATTCAAAAGCAGTTTGCCGAACAACCGATTACTTATCGGAATTTATACGGCGTTGCCGTGCCTGCTTGAATCCGGAATCAGAGAGGAATTTTTTTATGAATAAATTATCCATAGGTTTTCCTTTTTCAATTGGCGGCGGAGGTCCGAGTCTGTTTATAAAAAGACTCAGAAAAAGCGTTGATCGTCAGAAATTGGCAAAAGCAGCATATTTTCTGAATCCGCTGACAGATGTGAATATATACTCGAATGTTGTAAGAAATTTCTACAATAAACCGTACATATTCCGGGTGGACGGAATTTATTTCGATAAAATGCAGCCTTCTGAAACCAATGAAAAACGGAATCAGCCGATATTCAAAGGCATTGATAAGGCTTCGGGAATCGTTTTCCAATCCGATTTCAGTTATAAACTGATCTGTAATTTTTACAAACAGCCTACTATTCCTTTTGCAATTATCAATAACGGTACAGATACAAGCGTATTTAAGCCTTATGGGACTGATAAACGCAAAGAACTCGGCATTAAGAAGAGTGATTTGGTATTTATCTCTTCAGCAAACTGGCGGGCGCATAAACGGCTGAAAGACATTGTTGCTGTTTTTATCGAATACAGCAGAAATACAGACAAAACCTGCCACATGGTTATCCTGGGGCTTGCGGACAAGCCCGAAGATATCCGGCATCCCGGTTTGCATTTTATCGGTAATGTTCACTCCGAAGAGCTGCCCGAATGGTACAGAACAGCTGATATATGCCTGTTTTTCAGTTGGCTGGATAACTGCCCCAATGCTGTTGCAGAAGCGATTGCCTGCGGGCTGCCTGTTGTCTGCACCAATCAGGGAGGAACAAAAGAACTGGTTGAATTGACCAAAGGTGGCATTGTGGCAGAAGCCGATGAACAATTTTCTTTTGAGCCGACTGACCTCTATCATCCGCCTGTTCCTGATTATCATAAGCTACTGGAAGCCATACACAATATTGTAAATCATTATGAGTATTATGTTCAAAAAATTGACAGAAAACCGATAGACATTGATGATGTGGCGTCAAACTATGTCAGGTTTATAGAAAAAACTCTGTCAAAATCTAAAAACTAAGGAGGAAAAAACAATGGATTCAGGAACACTTCGATCAATCAGATATATGTATTATCTTAAAACCTTTGCAGATCGCGCCGAAGTTTTGCTCGGCTCGGTTAAGGAAAAAATATGCGGTGTGGATTATTCCGTATTTGACAAGACAATTGCTTATTATAAAGATGTAAAACAATGCAATATATCTTACAAAGAGGCATTGCATAAAGCTCTGGATAAGAATGCTCATAAACAATTATGGTTTGAAAAATCCAGAGACAGTATAGACGATATTATGATTTTTTATCAGGAAGCTGAGATATATCCCTTTAGACAGCCTTATCTCAAACGATTCGGCGGTTTCCGATGGTATGTGCGTTTGGCGGATCATATTAAAAACCCGTCAGTCTTGGAATACGGATGTGGTTCGGCAGCACTTACCGAATGGTTGGCAGAAAAGTTTCCTATCTGTAAATATACTGTTGCCGATATTCCGTCAACTACATTGGAATTCGTAAAATGGAAAAAAGAAACTTTCGGCTATAACTACAATATTTTAACCATCGGTTCCGGAAAAGTAAGGGATTCCTTTGTCAGAGAATTACGATCTGATTATTTGTCAGGATGTGCTTGAACATACACCGAATCCAGCGGATATAGTTTCTTCTTTTATCAATCATCTTTCCGATGGGGGAGTTTTGGTAATTGACTTTATGAATGCGCCCGGCGGCGAAAATCTGAAGCAGGCAGCCGAGCAAAGAGAAGCAGTCAAACGCGTCCTTAAAGAAAATCTTATCGCCTTGAAACCTATTGACGAGCCGAGAGGGAACAACGGGCTTTATGTTAAACACAGCCAAACATAGTAAAAAATCGGCGGCATTCACAGCCATATCCACCAATCTTTTATCGAAAATAATCGGAAATATTGTCGCATTTCTGACAAGTATCATAGTTATACGCCTGCTTTCGGTAGAAGATTTCGGAGTTTTCAGCCTTTTTCTGGGTTTTTTATCCATTTTCGGCGGATTGAGCTTCGGCATTCATCATGTATATCAGCGATATGTTGCCTCTTATACGGAAAACAAATCGGATATGCCGAGAGTGATAAAACTGACGATAGTGATGACGATACTCAGGCTGCTCATATTTTTCGGAATCTTGCTGATAATTCACCTGTTGAATCGTTTCGGAATTTTTGAAACAAGCAGATTCAATTTTCCCGATATTTGTCTGGCAGTTATCGTCTGTGTTTTCGTCATCTGCAAACTGATGATAGAAGAAGGGTTGATTTCAGCATATCTGGATCAGAAATTTTTCAATATGTTCGATAGTTCCGTAACAATTATGAAGGCTTTATCCGTTGTGATATTCATGCCGAAAACCGTTGCCGGATTCATATATATATGGCTGGGATTCGAGATCGTAAGAGTGGCTGTTCTTTTTTCGAGGCTTTTCTTTCTCATTCGGAAAGATATGCTGAAAACCGAAAAATTCGACAATAACCCGCTCGAATACAAGCGTTATTTCGATTATGGCAAATATTTTTTCTGGGCGTCTGTTTC
>DYRK01000689.1 GCA_020718785.1 Desulfatirhabdium butyrativorans
AAAAAACTTCCTGATTTTAATGTTGAATATTCTTTTTATGTCCTTGCCCGGAAACGATTTTCGGCAGACAGACATCAGGATTCAAATACCAAATGAAGCGGTATTTATCAATCTTTTATTTGATTGCTTGACAAGGGATAAAAGAATAAGTAAAGGTAAGGGGTAAGAGGTCAGGGGTGAGAGGTAAAATAACACCCCCTGCACCTCGCACCCCTGACCCCATACAGAAAATTTATGTTAATTGAAATCAATCCGAATGACCCGCAGAAACGGCTGATCCGCAAGGTGGTTGAAATCCTTCGGGAGGGGGGAATCATTGCCTATCCCACCGACACCTATTACGGTATCGGCTGCGATATTATGAACAAAAAGGCGATTCAGAAAGTTTATCAGTTAAAACAGCGGGATAAAAAGAAGCCCTTCAGTTTTATCTGTTCGGACCTGAAAAACATCAGCGATTATGCCAAAGTCTCGAATTACGCGTATAAAACCATGCGCCGGCTGCTGCCGGGTCCCTATACGTTTATTCTCGAAGGCTCTAAATTAGTTCCCAAAATAATGCTGACCAACCGGAAAACCGCGGGCATCCGTGTTCCGGATAATGCAATCTGTCTGGGATTGGTGGAAGAACTGGGGAACCCGATCATTTCTACGACCGCGGCTATGCCCGACGGTACGCCTTTCAATGAAGCGTCCTTCATTGCCGATTTTTTCGGAAACCGCTTAGACGCGGTAATTGACGGCGGCTCTGTGCCGGGAGAACCTTCCAGCGTGATTTCTCTGTTCGGCGATGTACCCGAAGTGATCCGCGAGGGCAAAGGGAAGATTGACATTTTTTGAGTAAGGCGGGCTTTGCAGCCCGCACTGTTCCGAGTTTAAAAAGGAGCGGTCATTCCCGCGGTGTGTCAGACTTCCTCTTCGGCTCTCATCTTTTCCTGGATATTTTCTTTCAGCATCTCACCGAAAGCCGATGTCGGAGACTTTTGCGTGTCTCCGCTGTAATCGCTGAAAGCCGTGCCGTCAATCCCGTCTGATTCAAGCCGTTTGACGGAAAGACCGATTCGGCGTTCATCGCTGTTGATGTTCATGACTTTGGCGGTAATCACATCCCCGACATTATATTTTTCCGAGGGATTTTTTATCTTTTCCTTGCTTATCTCAGATACATGGACCAGTCCCTCGATACCTTCTTCCAGTTCCACGAAAATGCCGAAATCGGTGATGTTGGTGACAGTGCCGGTAATTTCTTTTCCGACTTCATAGCGTTCGGCCACGGTCTGCCAGGGATCGGCCTGTGTCTGCTTGATTCCCAGAGAAAATCTTTCGTTGCCCTTCTCGATGTCTAAAACAACAGCCTGCACCACATCCCCTTTTTTATAAATCTCTCCGGGGTGTTTGATCCGTTTTGTCCATGAAATATCGGAAATATGCACCAGACCGTCAATTCCTTCGTCAATTCCGATAAACAGACCGAAATCGGTGATGTTTTTGATTTTTCCTTCAATGACAGTCCCCACGGGATATTTCTGGCTGATCACATCCCAGGGATTCGGAACTGCCTGTTTCATGCCAAGGGAAATACGTCTGCTTTCGGGTTTGATATCCAGAACAATCGCCTCGACCTCTTCTCCGACAGAAACCACCTTGGAAGGATGACGGACCTTTCGTGTCCACGACATTTCCGAAACATGAATCAGTCCCTCTATCCCTTCTTCCAGTTCCACGAATGCGCCGTAATCCGTCAGGCTGACCACTTTTCCCTTCACACGGACATTGATGGGATATTTTGCTGTGGCATGGGTCCAGGGATCCTCGGTAAGCTGCTTCATGCCGAGCGAGACTCTTTCTTTTTCCTCGTCAATGCTGAGAACTTTGACGGTGATCTGATCGCTGACCGAAAAGAGTTCCGAGGGATGTTTCACCCTGCCCCATGAAATATCTGTGATATGGAGCAGACCGTCCACGCCTCCCAAGTCCACAAACACGCCGTATTCGGTGATATTTTTTACAATACCGTCAAGTACCTTGCCTTCGCTGATGGCTTCCATGGTCGCAGAGCGGACAGCATCGCGTTCTTCTTCGAGAATAGCGCGGCGGGACAAAACAATGTTGCTCCGTTTGCGGTTATATTTCAGTATCTTGAAGCTGAAAGTCTGCCCGACCATTTCATCGAGATTGCGGATGGGACGGAGATCGGCCTGAGAACCCGGCAGAAATGCCGGAACGCCGATGTCAACGGAAAAACCGCCTTTTACGCGATTGAGAATGACACCTTCGACCGTGCCGTTTTCATCGTGTGCTTTTTTGATTTCATCCCAGATTTTCACTTTGGCCGCTTTTTCTTTGGAAAGGAAAACCACTTCTTCTTCCTCATCCCAGGCCTCGACCATCACCTCAACTACGTCACCCACATTGACCGCAATGTTTCCGTGTTCGTCCTTGAATTCGCTGATTCGGATCTGACCTTCGGATTTGTAGCCGATATCCACAAGGACATGATCTTTGTCCACGGAAATAATCCTGCCTGTGACCACCTCTCCTTCCGCGAAGCGTTTGAAGCTTTCTTCGTACATGTCCATGAAACTTTCCATATCCTGCCGGCCGCGGCTGTCTTCGGCTTCTTTGCCTTCGACAAAGTCGGATTCCGATGCTCCGCTTTGTTTCATAACGGTTTCATTCAAAGATTTTTTCTGACCTGACTGTTCGGTTTGATTGTTGCTTACAAAATTTTCCATTTAAAAATAATATCCCCCTTGGCCTGATTATGTACCCCTGCCTCTGTTGCAAGGCAATATAAATTAGGCAGTGTATCAGATGATCTTCAAAAAGACAATACCTAAATTTAAAAAAAATCCGGGGGCGGCACTATATATATTCTTTTTCTCGTTCCCAAGCCCCGGCTTCCCGTGGCGGGAGACGACCCGAAGCAGGGGCTTGGGAACGCACTTGCCGGGGAGGCTCCCCGGCTTCCCGTGGCGGGGGACGGCCGAAGCAGGGGCTTCGGGCGCAGATGCGTTCCCAAGCCGGGGCTTGGGAACGAG
>DYRK01000097.1 GCA_020718785.1 Desulfatirhabdium butyrativorans
TAATGCGATCTGGTTTGATGGCGGCTCAATTCAAACAGACAGAACATGGCAGTCCGGTATAACCTATGTGGCATCCGGTGTCATTGTTTCCGAAAATGCGAAACTGACCATTGAACCCGGAACCACAGTCAAATTTCGTTCGGGTGGTTGGCTTTCAGTATCTGGCACACTGACAGCTAAAGGCAGGGCAGATAAAAAGATTTATTTTACTGCCCTGACAGATGACAGCGTAGGCGGGGATACCAACGGAGATGGGAATGCAACCTCGCCTGCGACAGGTTACTGGATGAGGCTGGGTTTCTCTCCACAAAGCATAAACAATGTTCTTGATTATGTTGTGTTCAGGTACGGAGGCTGGGGTGACGCCTGGGATAAACGGATGTTGTATATTCAAACATCTTCCCTGACAGTTACCAACAGCCTTTTTGAATACGCAGCGAACGGATTCTGGATTACCGGAGCCTCGCCCGTAATCGCGGGCAATATGATTCGGAATTGTTCCGGTTATGCAATATATCTGGATAATTCCAATCCGCTTATGTATTACAATGCCTTTGTAAATAACGGCAATGGGGTCGGGACTCCATATACATCCAAATTTCTTGTCAACGGAACATACAATTACTGGGGCAGTGCTGAGGAACCGGATTCCGCTCTGGTCGGGACAAATGTATCCTATGATCCCTGGCTTGAGTATAATCCCTATGAATTTGCCCAGACAAGAAGCGCAATTCCGCTTACTTTGGGAACGCCTTACAGCGGAACCCTTGATCCGCATACCATTCAGGATTTTTCTGTTCAGGCAGAGGCAGGCAAATCCCTGCTGGTTGAAATGGTTCCGAATGCGGGCATTGACGCAGTTTATATGGACGGAAAATTCGGGGAACTGCCCCTTTATCCCTCAACCGGAGAATATTCATCCAAAGCCCTTTCACTTCACGGAGCCTATGAACTGCTTATTTCGCCGAGCAGAACTGGAACTTATTATTTTTCCCTGTTCGGATTAGATGTGAATGAAGGCGGCGGAACTTATACCCTTACTGCACGGTATGTTGACAAATACATAAGCGACATTTCTCCGCGGCAGGGTTCGCCCGGCGGAAATGCCATACTCATTGTGCAAGGTCTCGGTTTTGCCGAAGGAATGAATGTGGGACTGGAAAAATCAGGCTCGGCAGCACGCATGGCTTCGGAAGTGCAGTTGTCTTCCCCGTCTGATTTGACCGCAGTATTTCCGCTTACTGACATGTCTCTCGGAATTTATGATGTTGCGGTATTCTGGCATGACGGAACACGGGAAGTTCTCAAAGGCTTGTATGAAATCAAAGAAGGTACGCCTCCGAGAATTGAGGCGAATATTCAAATACCCTCATCTATAAGAGTCGGCAGAGTTTATACAGGATGGCTGAACTATAAAAACACAGGGGAAACCCATGCGCAGGCTCCGGTTTTCACAATTACTTCAGCGGCTAACTGTCAGGTTTCTCTTGACAAAGAAAATTTTGCGGGAGCAGTCCAGATTCTCGGCATAGGAGGCTCTGTTATTCCCGAAGTCCTGTTTGCAGGAGAATCACGGCGTGTTCCTTTTTATTTCAAAGCAGATTCGCTTGGTTCGGCTGGTGTTACACTGCTTATCACCCATGACACCATTGACGGCATTGACTGGAATGCGGAAAAACCGAAAATGAAGCCTGCGGACATGAGCGATACGGAATGGAACGCCCTGTTCCCGAAACTTACAGCACGGCTCGGAAGCTCATGGAGCGATTACATATCTCTGCTCAGACAGGATGCAAACCGTTTCAGACACCGGGGAATTGAACAGTATGATGTCAGCAGATTCATCCGCTTTGAGGCACGGCAGGCAGAAGGCAAACCGGTTGCCGCAGTCAGCGGTATTCTTTTAGATGCAGACACAAAAATGCCTCTGAAAGATGTCTCCCTTAAAATCGTCAGCAGCGACAAATCGGTTCTGAAGCAGGTGAAAACAGCGGATAATACTGAAGGGCGTTTTGTGTTTGAAGACTTGCCGGACGGAGAGTATGAGATTTTTGCAGAAGGCTGGTATTTTGATGAACCGGTTCTGGCAGCAGTTTCAGGCGGAGAGGATGAAAACGGACTGATCTGTTACGGCAAAAAAGTTCCTGAGGAAAAAGAGCAGGAAACCGCAAAGATTCCTGATTTCAACCCTGCAATTGCAGTTGATGCTGCCGGAAATCTGGCAACTGTCTGGCAGAGAGGAAGAGATATCTGGTGGGCAATCAACCGGGGAACCGGATGGAGTCAGTCAGGCAAAATCAGCGGCGCGCAGGGATTCAATCCTGTTCTGATTTACGACAAATATCTTCTCAACGGAACTTCCCCCGGCTTTCTTGTTTCATGGGAATCTGAAACATCGCCGAGAAAAATTATATGGGCAGCAGGACAGATCAATGATCAGGGAATGGCATGGAGCGATCCCCAGTCTCTGACTTCGGATGACAACCCGGATTTCGGCATTGCCCTGGCTGTGGACAGTGCAACACACAAACCGGTTTTTCTGTGGCTCCAGCGGGATTTTTCCATCCGGGATGACAGTGATCTGTATTACAAAGTTGCCAGTATTGCGGTTCCCATTTCAAGAATCGCGGATGAGGAGGAAAATCTTCGTTCAGCCCGTGAAAGAGTCTGCGAAGGCATTACCTATCCGAAAGGCGATACGGGTCTTAAAATTCCCAAATGGGTTCCTGTGATCGGCGGAAATTACGGTCTGTTCATCAACGGGGAAGCCTGCGGTGAAAACGGATGCACCCGATATTTGTCCGGATCAGCGGGCGCGGAGGCACAGGTCGGTGAAATCGGAAAAATCACAGGTTCAGCCAGCGGTTCCGCAACATGGAAAACAGATGAGGAAGCATGTGAATATGTATTTGACGAAGCAGGATTTTCCCTTCGCGTCGACGGCGAAATCAGCATTGCATCCCCGCCGATACCTATTCCGGTTTTCGGAGTTACCATAGGCAATGCAACCATCGGGGGCTTTATCGGAATGGATGCATCCGGCAATCTGATATGGAAATCCAATTTCCCGGGGTGGCCCACAAACGGAACTCTGGACGCCACTTTCAGAGCGGGTCCCACAGGTTCTCTTTCGCTTATTGGCGGCTATCTGGCAGAGACCGATATAAAAGGGACATTAAGCGGCTCTTTTGAAGTCGTGGCGCGTCCTTTTTCAGCAAAATTCAAAGGATACTGCCTGTCATTGGAAGGAACCTATGTTGTTTTGTGCTGGTGGGAAGATGAATGGAGCGTGTCATGGGGAACTGCCTGTCCTGAAGACCGGCGCCGGAGTTTCGGCACAACAATGGAACCGAGGATTGTTTCGGAAAGAGACACTTTTGCCAGAAGCAGATGCCGTGTAAAGGACGGCGTGGAAATCTGTGAGGATAGCGCAAAGGTCAAAAAGGAGCTGATCGGAACAGGAAATCTCTATGAAGGCACACCTGTTCTTGCCAATATTTCAAATGATCTGAAAAATGACGGAATGCCTTCGGTTGCCAGAAGCAGCGCCGGACAGATTGCGGTGGTCTGGACAAAAGACATGTCAAAGGCTGAACTGGGCAGCAATGTCTATGTTTCCACCTATCAGGGAACTTCATGGTCTGCGCCTGTCCAGATCAATACAAGCCCGGAATTCAGCAAAGACGCGGCAGTTGTATTTGACTCAAATAACATTATCATTGCAGCCTGGTCACAGGCGCTCAACGACGGTCTGAATTTTGACACCAGCACCGTGGAGGAACTTGTGAACGCGTCTGAAAAATCGGATATTGTATTTTCCGTGAACACAGGCGGAACATGGTCATCGCCTCAGTATCTTGCGGCTTTTTCCGGAAAAGACGAGATGGTTTCTTTGGCTGCGGGTCCCAATGGAGAGGTGACTGCGGTATGGGTCAATACGCAGGATGATGCTGTCAGTGTGTATGCTTCCATATGGAACGGTTCCTTCTGGTCAGGTCCGTCAATTCTTTCCGCAACGGTTCTGGCAGATCCTCCGGCTGCGGTTTACAGCAGCACCGGCTATCCCACTGTTGTATGGGCAGAAGATACAGACGGCGATATGGAAACCTTTGACGACCGGGACGTGTTTTCATGTTCATGGAACGGCGTAACATGGTCAATGCCCGTGCTGATTTCCGATGAGGAATCTCAGCAGAGGAGAGCGGATCGGAGCAGTGCGCGCAGAGATTCTCTGTCCGCTCCGCCTGAGGAATGCTGTCCCAAACCTGATCCTCCGGAAGATGAAGCAAAAACTCCGCCGGATACCAGAAATACGCCAAATACCAAGACAGTCGGCTCAAATTCATCAACTACTGTCAATTCTTTGGATCCGAATGAAAAATCAGGAAATGCAGGCGTGGGAACCGCGCATTATATTCTTGCCGGAGACTGGCTGCATTATATTGTGTATTTTGAAAACAAAAGCACAGCAACAGCACCTGCACAGGAAGTGTTTGTTACCGACTGCCTGAGTTCTGATCTGGACTGGAGTACTTTGAGAATTGAAGAAGTTGCATTCGGAGAGACAACCCTTGTCAATCCCAAAGAAAGCGCGAGCTTCACTGCCCGTGCAACTATTTCCGATTATCGCGGCACAGATGATCAGTGGTGGGCTGAAGTGCATACGGAAATGAACGCGGGACAGGCAGGGTGTCTGAAAGTTGTGCTTCAAACCCTTGATCCTGAAACCGGCGATCTTCCCGAAGACGCTTTGGCAGGGATTCTGCCCCCGGAAGACGGCAAAGGCAGAGGTCAGGGGCATGTAAGTTTCAGTATTCAATCCAGAAGCAGCCTTGCAGCCGGAACTGTGATCAGCAATTCAGCGACAATCATATTTGACACGGAACAGCCGATAACGACAAATGTATATTCCAACACAGTTACAGATGCAAAACCTGCGGCAAGCTCCGAGCCGTACATAGCGGACGGCGCCGCTGATGTTTCCATTCCGGCAGTTCTCAGATGGGCTGCGCCTGATTATGCAACATCTTATGATCTGTATATCTGGGAAGCAGGCAAAACAAAGCCGTCAACTCCGACAGTTGCGGATTTGCAGACTGCATCTTATGACACTGTATTTTCTCTGAATTATGACACCAAATACAGATGGCAGGTCATCGCCGGAAACGTCATGGGAACATCGGCATCGCCGGAATGGAATTTCACCACCGGCGCTTATCCGTATTATCTGACCAATGCCATACTGCTTTTGCAGG
Source organism: Desulfatirhabdium butyrativorans (assembly GCA_020718785.1). Classification (GTDB taxonomy): domain Bacteria; phylum Desulfobacterota; class Desulfobacteria; order Desulfobacterales; family DYRK01; genus DYRK01. The sequence goes on from DYRK01000097.1 coordinate 5,256, forward strand.
CAATGACCGGAACAGATGTCGGGGACCTTTCCTTTATCGCGGACATCAACGACGACGGATTGCTGGGAATGCCGGAAGTGATTTTCAATCTTTGGAAAGCAGGCGACGCTAGATAATTTTTATACTAGACTTCTTTCAAAAGTTGGAGTTGCTCACTTGATTTTATTGGATAAAACTTGACTTTTGAAAGAGGTCTACTGAACTTGCAGGGTGGGCAGAGCGCATTGAAACATTACTTCCGAGTGTCCGGTCTGCGCTCTGCCCACCCTACAAATAAAAAAATAAAGGAAATCCTTATGAAAAAACTGCCCATCGGCGACTCATCGTTTGAAAGCATCCGTCAGGGCAACCGTCTTTATGTGGACAAAACCCGGTATATTTTTCAGATGACGGATCAGGGAAAGTATTATTTTTTATCCCGCCCCCGCAGATTCGGCAAATCCCTGACCGTATCCACGCTGCGATGTCTGTTTCAGGGAAGAAAAGAACTGTTTGAAGGGCTGTGGATCGCAGAAAACACAGACCGGGAATGGAAACAGCATCCGGTGATTGTGATTGATTTCAACGGCATCAGCCATGACACTCCGGAGAATCTGAAAAAGGGACTGGAAAGCAGTCTCAGAACTATAGGAGCGATTTATGATATTCAATTGAAGGAATCTCTGCTGAAAGAGAAGTTTTAGGAACTCATTCTTTCCCTTCACCGGAAAACCGGAATGCCTGTTGTGATCCTGATTGACGAATATGACAAACCCCTGACAGATCATCTCGGCAGAGGGGAAAAAGCATTGGAGACAGCCAAAGCCAATCGGGATATTCTGAAGCATTTCTTAGGCGTCATAAAGGACGGCGATGTTTCGGATGTGCTGAGATTTGTCTTTATCACCGGCGTATCCAAATTCAGCCGGGTTTCCATTTTTTCGGAACTCAACAATTTAGACGACATCACCATGAACCGGCATTATGCCGAAATGCTCGGGTATTCGCAGCATGAAATGGAAACCTGCTTTGCCGGACATATTGAAGAGTTTGCAAAGGAATACGGACAGACCCCGGAACAGGTGCTGGACAGTCTGCGCTCGTACTACAACGGCTACCGTTTTTCGGAAAAAGATGTCCGGGTGTATAATCCCTTTTCAGTGCTGAAAGCATTGAATGAACAGGCGTTTAAAAACTACTGGTTTGAAACCGGAACCCCGACCTTTCTGGTGAATCTTCTGCATGAAAACAGATGGTATCTGCCGACAATCGAAAATATGCAGGCCACCGAATCCGTATTCAGCGTGTATGAGATTGAACGCCTTCAGCCCGAAGCCCTGCTGTTTCAGACCGGCTATATCACCGTAAAAAATGTGGAAGAAGGACTTTACACCTTTGACTATCCCAATCAGGAAGTGAAAAGCGCTTTTCTCGAAATTCTGTTTTACTCATATACAGAAGGGAACAGAGACGCTTCCCGCTTTGTCCTTCTCTCCAAATATCTGAGACTCGAAGACCTGAATGCCTTTATCGAAACAATGACGGCTGTTTATGCCTCTGTTCCCTACGCGCTGGAAAGCAGGCGGGATGAGGCGTATTTCCACACAATATTTTACCTGATGGTCAGCGCATCCGGAGTAACCGCTCACAGCGAAGTGCTGACCTGTGACGGCAGAATTGATCTGCTTGTCGAATTTCCCGACAAAATTTATCTCATCGAATTCAAATGCAATCAGAACGCAGACGCCGCTCTTCAGCAGATACGGGACAAAGGCTATGAGCGGAAATACCGTCAGAGCGGGAAAAAAATCATTCTGACGGGTATCAATTTCGATACGGAAAAACGGAATATTGCGGAGTGGAAATGTGAATATCGGCGGTGAGGGGTTCGGGGTGAGAGGTTCGGGGCGGGGGCGTAGGGGGAAGCCCCTGTGCTTACCCCTCACCCCGGAAATTTACAATTTTCTTCGGAGAAAACAGCGTGAAAAAATATTTCAACATCGCAGGTCCCTGCAATCCTGCCGAGCATTATATGATTCCTTCCGAATCAAGATGCAGGGGGCTGACAGAACTGATCGAACAGAAACAGTATTTTGTCATCCATGCGGCACGGCAGACGGGCAAGACAACACTGCTGCTGGATTTGGTGAAAAAGCTGAACAATGAGGGCAGATATTATGCCCTGTACTGCTCACTTCTTTGCTCTCAGGGAATTGATGACCGTGAAGCAGGTGTTTTTAAAATTATTGAGGAATTTGAATCTGTTTCAGGGTTCACCGGTGATCCGTCCGAACCATATTCCGACCTGGATTGCAGAATCATTAAATACTGCAAACAGACTGAGAAGCCGGTTATCATTTTTTTTGATGATACCGACTGTCTTTCTGATGATGTTCAACTTTTTTTTCTGCGGCAGATTCGCAGCAAATTTGCCGCACGTTATGATATTCCCTTTCCCTCAGCAATATGCTTCGCAGCCGCCCGAAAACTTCCGTCATGGTTTAATATCATTACTGCAACATTCCGCCTGACCGCTTTTACAAAAGATGAAGTCGCTCAGTTGTACGGACAGCATACGGAACAGACCGGACAGGCATTTTCTGGTGAAGTGATTCAGGCAGCTTATCATCACACGCAGGGGCAGCCCTGGTTGGTGAATGCGGTTGCAAGGGAAATTACGGTCAAAATACTCGGCGGCGATGTCTCGCAGCGCATACTGAAAGCGCATGTCGGACAGGCGGTTGAAACCGTTATTCAGCGCCGGGACACGCACATTGACAGCCTGCTCATGCGCTTGCAGGAGGAACGGGTGATCAGAATTGTCGGACCGATGTTTGCCGGAGAAGAAATCAAATTCGCTCCTTTAGATGACGATCTCCAGTTTGTCCGGGATTTAGGGCTGATAAAGATCGAAAACGGCGTCATCACCCCGTCCTGTCCGATGTATGAGGAGGTCATGGTGCGGTATCTGGGCATGGCGGACAACATGGATCATCAGAAATATCAGCTTCCTGTCTATGCGGAAAAAAATCGTCTGAACATAAAAAAACTTCTGACGGATTTTCAGAACTTCTGGCGGGAGAACTCCGCAATCTGGCAGGAAAGATTTCAGTATAAAGAAGCTGCGCCGCATCTGATTCTCATGGCGTTTCTGCAAAGAATCATCAACACCGGCGGCAGAATTGACCGGGAAATGGCAACCGGCAGAAGGCGGATTGACCTTTGCATTCATTATCAGAATCAGAAATATCCTGTGGAAATCAAAATCCGGCGGGATAAAAAGACGCCTGAAGAAGGAAAAAGGCAGCTTGCTGATTATATGGACACGCTCGGCTGCGGTGAAGGCTGGTTAGTCATTTTTGACCGTCGGAAAAAAACTTCATGGAAAAATAAACTGTTCTGGAAAACAGACAAAATAAATGATAAAGAGATTCATATTGCCGGGTGCTGATGCCCGGCATCAGTGTACAGCAGAGGAAGTAAAGCGAGTTTCAAACTCGCTTTACAAGTGAGATGATAAACAGCAGACAGGAGATGAGCGTGCCTCTGCCGAATTTTGCGTCTCTGCGGGAGATTTTTAAAGTCTGTTGATTTCGAATTATCACTTCCGAAAGGCATCGCATGATAAGAGTCCTCATCGTGGATGATTCGCCCGTAAGCCGTGAATATCTGAAACATATTTTCAGCACAGACGACAATATAAGTGTAGTCGGAGTTGCCAAAGACGGCAAAGAAGCTGTCAGTCTGGTTCAGACTGTCCGTCCGGATGTAGTCACCATGGATATTCAGATGCCCCGGATGGACGGCTATGAAGCCACCCGGAGAATCATGGAAGTGTATCCTGTCCCCATTGTGGTGGTCAGCACAAGCATGATTCCCGAACAGGTTGAAAATACATTCCGTGCCATCAAAGCCGGAGCTGTTGCCGCTGTGGAAAAGCCCAGGGGCCCCGGGCATCCGGACTCCGAGCGCATGGCAGCAAAAGTGCTTCAGACGGTCAGACTGATGTCTGAAGTCAAAGTGGTGAGACGTTTTGCGTCCGGAAATAAGATGCCGGAATCTGTTTCAGAGAAAATCAGGGCAGATATCAGACAGGATATAAAGATAGCAGCTATCGGCGCATCCACGGGCGGACCGCCGGTTCTAAGGACCGTTCTTTCAAATCTCACAGAGGGATTTTCCATTCCTATACTGGTAGTACAGCATATTGCTCCCGGTTTTCTTCAGGGAATGGTGGAATGGCTGGGCAAAGAAACGCGGCTGAATGTCAAAATCTCAGAACACGGGGAACGCGTCCGCGGCGGATATGTGTATTTTGCTCCGGACGGGTATCATCTCGGAATTTCCGGGAAAGGGGAGATTCGTCTCAGCGGAGACGCTCCGATAAACGGACTTCAGCCTTCGGTATCCTATCTTTTCCGCTCGGTTGCAGACAGTTTCGGACCCAGAGCTTTGGGAGTTATTCTGACCGGCATGGGAAAAGACGGGGCCTCGGAACTTAAAACAATGAGAGACAAAGGCGCTGTTACCGTTGCCCAGAGTAAAGAAAGCTCCGTGGTTCACGGGATGCCGGGAGAGGCCATCAGATTAGATGCCGCGGAGCATATTCTTTCCCCTGAAGATATTGCGGATTTTCTGTCAAAAGTGAGGAGTGAAAATTGAGAACTGATATTCACTTCTCACTATTATTCACTTCTCACTTCTCACTTCTCACTATTATTCACTTCTCACTTCTCACTTCTCACTATTCACTTATTACTACTCACCTCTGCCGCTACCTTTTTTCCCTCCTCAAACCATTTCGCATAATTCTCTTTCACTTTTTCGGAATCGAAATCAGTGAAATCGCCGCCCCAGGCAAAGTGCGCTGCAAACAGCTTGCCGACAGCATAAGTAGTAGCCCCGGCGAGAATCGGCATGGCAGTTATGCCGGCAGCCTGTCCCAATCCCGGAACAATTTTGATCACGCTTGCCAGAATGAAGGCATGAGTTGGCGGAAAGACGCCTCCGAACAGAGAGAGCAGAATATTTTTTACCGTGCCTTCGGAAAAAGGCACGCCGTATTCCTTGGCAATTTTTCTCAACATATTCAGTTGAACGCCTGTCAGTCCTGCAATGTCCACCAAAGGAAGAGGAATAAATCCCACTGCTGTTGAGGCATAGACATGACGCCTGATAATTTTGTCCACAGTTTCCTTTGACATTTCCTTTATCATGTCTTCAGTTGTTTCTGCTGCTTTTTTAATCGGTTCTGTCGCTTTTTCCATAGTTGATCTCCCTTGAAATCTGTTGTTGTTAAAATCACTCTTCACTTCTCACTTCCCAGCATCATATTGTCTATGAGCCGGGTTTTTCCGATCTTGACTGCAAGAGCCATGATTACCGGTTTGTCAATTCTTTTCACATCCTCAAGCGTTTCGGGATCGCAGACAGCCGCGTAATCAATGACTGCCTGAGAATGAGACAAGATAAAAGCCGATGCTTCCTTAATGATATCCGAGGCATCTGTAACTCCGGATATGACACGCTCCTGCGCTTTTTTCAATGACTGATAAAGACACAGTGCCTGAACCCGCTGTTCCGGAGTCAGATACGTGTTTCTCGAACTCATTGCCAGCCCGTCCGGTTCTCTGACTATCGGACCGCCCATGATTTCGATGTCGAAATTCAGGTCTTTTACCATCTGCCGGATCACCTGAAGCTGCTGAAAATCTTTTTCGCCGAATATGGCAGTATGGGGTTTGACTATGTTGAACAGTTTGCTCACGACTGTTGCCACTCCTCTGAAAAATACGGGTCTGGACAGCCCGCAGAGGTGCATGGGCAGTTTTTCCAGACGGATATATGTCTGAAATCCCTGGGCATACAATTCCCTTGCATCCGGAGCGAATATCGCATTCACTCCGGCTTTTTCCGTCATCTGACAGTCTTTCCAGAATCCTCTCGGATATGAGTCGAAATCCTCCTCCGGCGCGAACTGGGCAGGATTTACAAAAATACTCACCGCCAGATCATCTCCGAGTTCACGCCCTTTTCGGATAAGGGAGATATGACCCTCATGGAGAAATCCCATAGTGGGAACAAGGACAATTTTTTTTCCGTTTCGCCGCAGGGAATCGCTGCGAGCCTGCATTTCTTTTACGGTTCTGATAATTTCGATGGCTTCACCTCGTGTTAAATATCTGATGTTACGCAGCCTGACGTAAATCAGGCGCCCCGCTGTCATTCCTGCGAAAGCAGGAATGATTTTTAATATTTTTCAAAATCTGAATCATCAGTTCCTTCTTTTTCCATATCTGACTTGAATGTGTTTGCAGCATCGGAGTCCCGGATGCCATTTTCAGCCGAACCGTCCGGTTTTCCGATAAGAGCTTTAATCTTTTTGATCTCTTCAGGCATTAAAACTTCTTTTTCTTCAGTTTTTTCTTTCCTTTTTTCAGTCTTAAAATACTCTATACCGGTTTGAAGTTTTTCCTCGTTCCCAAGCCCCGGCTTGGGAACGCATCTGCGCCCGAAGCCCCGGCTTCGGGTCGTCTCCCGCCACGGGAAGCCGGGGAACCTCCCCGGCAAGTGCGTTCCCAAGCCGGGGATTGGGAACGAGAAAACGAGAAAAAAAAAAATATCATCATCGGGGTCAGCAGAGACGATTGGCAGAATTCCGCTTCCTGACACATAAAATAGCTGATGCCTCTTTGGCTAATTCCAAAAGCCCCCTGTCTGTTATATATACGCCGGCATCTGCTTGATGCCGGTCAAAAGTCCAGACGAGTTCAGAGTACATCAGCGGTTAAAAATCATGCAACTGCGTAACTCCTAAGATAAGTTGGTTCAGGTGTCTTCCGAACCGTGCCATGTTCCGGGCGGAGCCGGAACAGCTTTTGAGCCGCAGGCAGTGAGAATACCGGCAAAACAGATCAGCAAAGCTCCGGCTGCGGTCATCCGGTCAAGGTTTTCATTCCAGAAAATCCGGCCCATGAGCGCGGAAAAAATCACAATGCCGTAGCTGAAAGGTCCTGCCTGCGCGGCTGCTGCAAGGCTGTAACCTTTGGTCATCATCAGCTGACCTGTCACCGCAAAAAGCCCCATGAGAGAAAGAATTATCCACGTTTCTCCCCGCGGACTTTGCCATGAGCCTAACAGCGGAAAGCACGAAACCGGTGTGGCCAAGAGTGAAAAATAAAATACAATCCGTGCCGGCGGCTCCGAAGCAGACATGCGCCGGATACTCACCATGGCGACAGCCACTGAAAAACCGGATATGATTCCGACAAAAGAAACAGGCTTGAACATCCCGGTTCCGGGTTTGGTAACCAGCAGCACCCCGGCAAATCCTATAAGGACTGCACCGCGTATCCGGCCCGGGACAGGTTCGCCTATCCATAAATAGGCTATTATGGGAATAAACAGCGGAGAAGTGAAGGAAAACAGAACTGCTTCGGCAAAAGGGAGATGACCGAGTGCATAAAAGAAACAATACATTCCAGTCAGACCCGCGGTACTCCGGATCAGATGAAGTCTGAAATGGACGGTTTTTATGCCCCCTCGCGGGGGACGGCAGAGCAGAAACGGAATCAGCAGCAGCAGCACGTAAAAGTTGCGGAAAAAAACAATAACCTCATTCGGAAGAGATGCCGATGCAGTCTTCACACATGCGCCCATCAGTGAAAACATCAATGAGGAACCCAGCACAAACAGAGCGCCGGCTATGGGCTGATTTCGGAGATTCAGATCAGAACGGCTCATCATTCAACCGCTTTTTTTCAAATTCGCTGATCCGCTGTCTGAGCCTTTTAATTTCGCGTTCTTTGTCCAGATTCTGAAATGCCAGTCTTGACAGTATATGTGCAGTCAGAAACAGGGTCTGGGCAACAATGGCAAACTGTTCCGCCGGCATGACAGGAACTTCTTCCAGTGCTTCGCGGAATTCTTTTTCATCCGCGCCGATGACTTTCGCATATTTTACTATGCTCTCCGTATCCGAATCTTCTGTCCGGACCTGCCCGATTAACCACGTTGCAATATGGCGGTCTCCGAAATAAATGCCGGTTCCTCCGTCCCATAATCCCTGGCTCAGACAGGGTTGTACAACAGCACGTCCCTCTTTGCTGACAGCACCGATCAGAGCGGTTGATTTCATACAGTTTTCAAGGCCCTTTCCGGTTTTCTGAATAATTTTCCGGCAAAGGCGGGAATAATTGCTTGGTTTTGTGATAGGAACCCCGTCCGGCGCGGTGATAATGGAGGCCACGTTGGCTGCATGGGCAAAAGCATCCTGTATCTGCTGAATCTCCTCCATATCAAAAATGTCTGCAAATTCCGGGTGCCCTGTTTTATCCATACCTTAGTTTCCTTATCAATTCAGATTCAGTTCTTTTTTCAGTTGTTTCATCGCATTTTCAAATTTTCGGATATTTGCCTCGGAATCCGGGGCATTTCCTGCTTTGAGTGACGGAAGCAGCGAAAGCATGGCAAGTCTCAGTCTGGCTTTGGCGCCGCCTAATTTATACGCTTCTTCGTAATATTTCAACAGTTTTTCCCCCATAATCATCCTTTTGCAGAGGCAATCGCGCCTGCTTCGGTTTTTATAAAAAGTTGATTCTGCCTATCATGCAACAGAACAAAAGTCAAGATATTTTAAAAAATCCGGCAGATTCCGGTCAGAAAAAACTGCCGTCGGAACCTGCCGGTTTCTGAAAAAAGCACTTGGTTCTTGCTTTTTTTAGGAAACCGGCTATATTTCCGGCAGAATATCAGCAGATCGAAAGCTTTCCCGAAATGCCCGCCTGGGATTGACAAATCCCAGGCATTTCCGGCGCCGAAG
>DYRK01000690.1 GCA_020718785.1 Desulfatirhabdium butyrativorans
GCCCCGGCTTGGGAACGCGTCTGCGCCCGAAGCCCCGGCTTCGGGCCGTCTCCCGCCACGGGAAGCCGGGGCTTCCCCGGCAAGTGCGTTCCCAAGCCGGGGCTTGGGAACGAGAAAAATCAGGCAGTTTTATCTCGAACTCACGTTAAAATGGGTCATTTCAGCACTCCGGACTTTGAAAAACGATTCGGAAAATCGTTTTACTGCCTCTTACTATTCCGGGATCATTTGTTTTAACGTGAGTTCGATATAAAACTGCCTGATTTTCATATAAAAACTTACCGCAAAGGACGCAGAGAAGCCGCAAAGAGCGCAATAATTTTTATTTCCGCTTTGCCGGAGCGGAAAAAACTCAGACATTGTGCATTCACAGCGTACTTTGCGTATCCTTTGCGGTAAAAAATTATGTCGAACTCACGTTGTTTTAAGTGCAGCGATTTTCCGACGTGGCTTCCAAAGCTTCCATTATTTCACACAGAAAGGCATTGCAGGGCGTGGGAATGCCCAGCGCGTTTCCTTTTTTCACAATAGCGCCGTTGATGAAAGCAACTTCCGTGCAGCTTCGTTTCAGAATATCCTGCAACATGCTTGCCCGGTTTGCGGCGGTATCGGCGCAGACTTTTCTGACCTGTTCCGGCGGATTGCTGTAAGGCAGAGAGATATTCAGCGCATGTGCCACAGCCTCTGCTTCGGAAACTGCTGAATTCATGATTTTCTGACATGCCGGAGTTTTTCCCAGCACTCCGTTGGGAACCCGGAGAATTGCCGCAAGAGCATTGATCCCCACATTGACCAGCAGTTTCCCCCATATCAGAGTTTCAATATTTTCAGATACCTGAACCTTTATTCCCCCCGCGGTGAAAGTTTCCGCAATCTGTTTTAAAAAATCGGCATGTCGGGAAGGACCGGCAATGTAAGTCGGCCCCTGACCGGCGTGCCGGATATGTCCGGGGCATACCAGCGTCGCGCCGTGAGAGGTGACGCCGGTCAGAGTCCGTTCCATACCGACGACATCTGCTATGATCTCCGGATTTCCCAGCCCGTTTTGCAGGGTAATCATAAGCCCTTTTTCTCCCAGCAACTGCTTTGCAGAAATTGCCGCGGCTTTCGTAGAATATGATTTGGTGAAAATAACAGCCAGATCAATTTCCTCATCCACTTCCCCGGGGTCTGTCGCGGCAAAAACAGAATAGGTCCGAACAGAGCCGTCGCTGTTTTCGATTTTCAATCCCTTTTCCCGGATTGCCTGAATATGTGCCTTGAAATGATTGATCAGATAAACGTCCGAGACCGGTGACAGCATTGCCCCGAACAAAGACCCCATTGCACCTGCGCCGATAATGGCGATTTTCATTTTTGCATCTCCTTTAGTTTTTGAAGCTTGAAACCACACATCATGTTTCTGATTCTAACGGATCAGCACAGACGGAATATATTTCTCGTTTTAATATTGCTTCATTTCTCAGGCAGTCAGTCAAAGTTTGCTCTGACTCATTGACAGAATCCGAACATCAGCTTGCGGATGTTGCACCTCTGAAAGCAATTCTTACTGTAAAATCTTTCTCAACGCAAGCAAATTCTCATCCTCATCAAACACCGCCCGCACCGGAATCTCGAAACCGGAAACCGCATCGCTGTGTATCATGCCGGTCCGAACTTTCAAAGACAGTTCATATTTGCCGCATTTCAATACATATTTCTCAATTGTTTCTCCGACCGGATCAATGATCCAGTATTCTCCCACGCCGTGCGCCGCATAATCTGTGAATTTGTCTGTCCGGTCAGTGTGTTCCGTGCTCGGGGAAATGACTTCGGCGATAAAATCCGGCGGAGGAAATTTCATCTGTCCTTTCGTGAACAGATCGGATTTTGCCCGTGAAAAAAAGCAGACGTCCGGCTCATAGTCGTTGCGGGTCAGAGAAATCAGCATTTTCTCATATCCCACCAATCCGAGACCACGGATTCGGACGTGCATGTCCAAGAGTTCCAAAAGCAGCTTCCCGACAATATTGTGTTCGATTCTCACGGGAGAATGAAGAATGACTTCTCCGTTGATGAATTCTGCTTTCTGATCCTCCCGGATGTCTTCGTAGAAACGCTGCCGTTTCATATTTTCCTCGTTCACAATATCCTGAAGCTGTCTCAGATACAAGTTCAGCTTGGGCGAACTGACAAGAGGTTCCAAAATACTTTCCATGATCTGATCTCCTTTATTTCAAAAGATATACTCAACACATTTTTAAAATTATTATATATACTTTAAAATTCGTAAAGCGCAGATTATGACGGTGGAAAGAATAGTTCATTCGGACTTGGCGACGTGAAAGGATTTTTTGCCGGAGGCAGCAATTAAAAGGGTATTTCATAATGTCTCAAACCGGTTCATCTCCACATTTTTCCTTACCGTTTCCGGCTCGAAAATTCTGCCGTTCATGGCAATATAAACGCCGGATGGCAGAATCTGAACCGAAGTCACAGCGCAGCCGATGTTGAATACAGCATCGTTGAACCTGAACTTTGCGGGCTGCATGGAGCCGGTCAGGACAATGACTTTGTCCGCTATGTTCCGCAACGCCGTTGCGGTCTGAATCATGGTATCTGTCCCGTGCGTGACTACAAAATGACGATGCGGGTCCGAGCGGATTGTCTCATATATCAGTTGCCGGTCTTCGTCGGTCAGATCAAGGCTGTCTTTACGCAATATTGAAACAATCTCATAGTCAAAGGTGACATTTGCCTCTTTCAGCACCTCTGCGATCTGAGGATCACCGACCTGATATTCGCTTTTCCTGTCAAAATAGATTTTGTCAATGGTTCCGCCGGTAGTAACAATCTTGATTTTCATATCTCGCTTCCAAATCTTTCAGAATATTCGGGAGTGCTAAAATGAAATTTCCTCCCCAAGCCCCCGCTTGGGAACGCATCTGCTCCCGAAGCCCCGGCTTCGGGCCGTCTTCCGTCACGGGAAGCCGGGGCTTCCCCATATGCATCAAGCTAAGATTATTCTTTTAATAAAACTGAATTGTTATC
>DYRK01000098.1:0-6241 GCA_020718785.1 Desulfatirhabdium butyrativorans
GGCGCGGATGTCAATGACGAAACCGAATGGCAGATTACTTATACCTCTGACGGCGATTATACAGCGAAAAATGTCGTGATTCGGGATGTGTTGCCCGGAAATGCCGGTCCCGCCACGAATTTTTCTTCGACCTGCGGGTCCTGCACCTCTGCTGATTATTTCGGCGCGACCGGATGCAGTATCGGAAATCTGGCAGTAGGTCAATCCTGCGTCGTGACATTTCGTACAAAAGTGAACACTTGCCAGACGACGCCCACGCAGAATCAGGCTTTTGCCAAATACGGCTGCTGTGTCGGCGGAAAAGACGAGGAAACTTCTTCCGGAGCCGTGAATCTGCATACCAGCCCGGATTTTGCCAGTGCAAGAGCCTTTCTCGCGCACAGAAACTGGACCACCTGCGGCGGCGAAATTTCTTTGGCAATTACCAATACGGGCGGCACGGCACGTACCGAAGATATTGTTTATACCATGCCCGCGGGTTATACTTTCGATGAAACCGCGGATTGCAGTATTGCCAAAAGCGGCACGCCGCCCAATGTGACTCATGCGACATTCAACTGTACGGGTGTCAGCGGAAATACTCCGACATGGACCGCTTCGAATATTGATTTTGTGGCTCCGGGCGAGACCGTGACCATCACTTTTCATTCGAAAATGGACGGTACGACCTATTGCGATACTACGTCTGCAAATGATTCTACGGATACGGATATTGCAGTTCCCGATCTGTCCGGAAATGCGGTATTCTCTTACGAAAACTCCTGCGGGGTTGCCGGTTCTGCCAGTGATTCGGAGCCGATATTGCCCGCGCAGCCGGATTTGGATATTGCGATTGATCCGGTGCAGCAGGTCGCGGCAAGCGGAGACAAAGCTTCCTGGACTATCACTCTGACCAACGAAGGCGATGCTCCCGCGAGCAATATTGCTTTGACATATAAGCTGGGAGACGGATTTTCTGATCCTGCGGTCACATCCGGCCCCGCGGGAACTTGGGATGCGGCAAGTCATACTTATACATGGAATATCGCCGGACCCGTAGCGGCAAACGGCGGTACGGCTGTGATTCAATTGGAAGCGACCGTAGGAACCGGCGCGCTGAACGCTCATGCCGAAGTCACCGGTATGTGTAAAACCGCGACTGCGGATATCTGTACTTATACTCATGATGAATCCGATGCCTATACCGCGGGTTTCGAATTGAGCAAAACCGTGGATAAGCTATTGGCAAATGTGGGCGAAGAACTGACCTACACAGTAGTTGCGGATTTTACCAATACCGATGCTTTTAAAAATGTGGTGATCAGAGACACGCTGCCGCCGAATACGGATTATGTGTCTTCCGCGCAGAACGGCGGCGATTTTGCCGTTGCGCCGACTCACAGCGCAGGCGTCGTCACATGGAATCTGGGCGATTTCCCGAGCGGTCCCAAATCCTTTAACTACATCGTCAAGGCGCGAGTCAAAGCTGTGGCTGCCAACGCCAGAGGGACAAAACTGACCAATACCGCAGATGCCGCTTTTGATATTGCTTATAATGACGGCGAGTCTCCGAGTTTCACCGTCAGCAAAACCGCAGAGACCACGCTGACCGAACCCAGATTGACGCTTGTCAAAACGATCAGTCCCAACAGCGGCGTGGATGCGGGAGATGAAGTGAGTATTACCCTTGAGGTGAGAAACTCTCCGCCCGGAAACAGTACCGCGTATGAAGTGCTGGTAACGGATTTGCTCAATGATACGAATCTCGACGGCAGCGTAAATTCCAGCGATGTGACCGTTTACGACTGCGCGAGTATTACCGAAGTGACAACACCCGCGGGCTGGATATTCTCTGTGACCGGTGCGGCTCCGGCCTGTCAGGTGACATATACCAGCAACGGAGCCGGAGATATTTTGAAAAATGTATCAAAAGCTTTCACATTCAAAGCCCGGATTTCCTCTCAGGCGGTCATCGGCTCGATTTATACCAACCGAGGGAAAGCAGCGGCTCATTCATTGGACGGTACGGATACCGAATTCAATGACAATGCTTATGACCGTCCGGCTACAGGTACCCAAAACAAACCGCTTACTCTCAGCAGAGCCAAGATAGAAGGGAAAAACCTTATCAGGACTTCGGAGTCTTCCACAGATCCCGGAGATGCAGCTATCGGCAGTAACCCACCGGTGGCTGTGGGTGAAGTGATTACCTGCGCGATCAGCTTCGAATTTCCCGAAGGCGCGACCGAAGCGGTTGTGTTAAGCGACAGTCTCAGCAATATTTCTGCGAATCAGCCCTGGGGAGAATTTATTCCGGGTTCGGCAAAACTGCAACGAAGTTCCGAAGACCTGAGCAGTACCCTCAATCCGGGGGGCATCAATGCTGCGGCTGTAAATACGCCGGTATCCGTACCGGACAGTTTTATCGTTCCTTCCGGCGGCACAGCCGCAATCAGAACCATAGACCTTGCTCTGGGTACGGTCAACAACACGGCTCTCAGCAGCGGAGTGAAAGAAACATACACCCTGTTTCTCGATGTCGTCGTATTGAACAAAGCCTATATATCTGCCGGAACTGCCTTGCGCGATGTGGGGCAGTTGAAATTCAAGCCCCGGGGAGCTATTGATTATATAGAGCAGACTCCCCAGAAAGAACTGCACGTGGCAGAACCTACGCCGACGATTACGAAAAGCGCGAATCCGGTTTCCGGACAGGGTCTTGATAGCATCACTTTTACCTTGAATATCTGCAATACGGCGTCGGGAGCCAATGCAGCGAGTGCATTCGACTGGGTATTCACGGATCCTCTGCCTTCGGAATATCAGAATCCGCAGACTCCCACATTCAACGTCGGAGCTACGGGCGCAACAGTTTCCGCGGCATTTTCCGGAAATATTCTGACCGGTACGGTGGATCAATTAGATGCCGGAGAATGTGTGTCTGTGACCTATAATGCCGATCTCCGGGCAGATGTGGCTTTCGGCATGAGAATTCCCAATACGGCTCAGTTTACAACCGGCAGTTTGCCCGGAACTAAAGGAACAAATAATTCGACCCCCGGTAATCCCGGAACCGACACCGGAGAACGCAACGGTACCGGCGGAGTCAATGATCTTGCCGGTTCTGACGGAGCCGAAGTCAGCATTGCCACGCCTACAATCGCCAAAGAAACGGTTGATCCTCAGGCATGGTACGCGGTAGGCGAAAAAATCACTTATCGTCTGACCGCGGGCGCGCCTTTGGGCAGCACAGAAAGCTTTGTGATCAAAGATCAATTGTCGAGCGGAGTGTCTTTTGTAAGCGGCAGTCTCAAGGTGACTCTGCCTACAGGAAGTAGTTATACTCATGCTTCGGAGCCTGTGGAAAGTTCGCCGTTCTTTACCAATGATACGGCAAATTCCCGGCTGATTTTCGATTTCGGTACGATTCGAGTGGCTGCGGCAGGCAATGTCACGGTGGAATACCAGACCGAAGTGAAAAATATCATAGCAAATCAGGACGGTACGCTTCTGCCCAATACCGCAACGCTTTCCTATTCGAATCCTGCGAATCCCGGAAGCCCGGTTGTTCTGGGACCTGTTGCCAATCCGCATCCGGTGAAGGTAGGTGAGCCGGACCTCGAAATCACCAAAGCCCTGAGCGCAGGCGCGGTCGGCTTGGACGCAGGGGATACAGTCAGTTGGCGGATTGTCATCCGAAATACAGGTCATGTTTCAGCCTGTCAGGTATTGTGGAAAGATATTCTTCCCGAAGGAATGGAACAGATATCCCGGGTTCAGGTCACGCCCTCCGGAGGAAATGTCTATCTCAACGGAACCGAAACTTCGGTCACGGACACAGAGGTGATTCTTTCGAATACGATAAATACCAAAGATACCGTATCGCTTCCGCGTCTGGAAATTACTTCCGGAGCCAGCCTGATTCTGGCTTTCGACTGTATTTTGTCTGACAGCGTGACCCCGGGACAGACTTTGGACAATATCATCCGGGTTCCTTATACCAGCATCCCGGACGGCGGACGCGATAGCAGCAGTTCTCCGACCGCAGATGACGATGACGACACGGATCTGAACAATTATCAGGAAATCGCCAGCGAATCGCTTACTGCGGGAGCTTATGCGGCCATTGACAAAACGCTTGAAGGGAGCAAAACCGAATTTACGGTCGGAGAAACCCTGACTTACGCTATCCGGATGGCTTTTATGGAAGGACGGATTCCTGCGGTCAAATTCCATGACAGTCTGCCTTCGGGTCTGACTTATGTGAGCCATCAGATTGTTGTGGGCAATATGGGCATTCGAATCGGAAATCCCGACTACAACACCGTGCAGCAGAGCGGACAGGCTCTGGATTTCGATTTGGGTGAAGTCAACAACCCGGCAAACGGAACCGTCGAAGATGATTATATCGTAATAAAAATCACGGCTCGGGTTGCCAATATGCTTGCGAATCAGGATCGCAGAATCCTGAATAACGGTATGGAAGCCGAAGGAAATCCGGTATGGATGGAATACGGCGTGGTTCCCAAACGGGTTCCTTTTGACTCGGATGCAGCGATTCCGGGCAATCAGGGCATTCCGATCACGGTTGCCGAACCGGATCTGAGCCTGAGCAAAACTTCGGACCGGAGTCAGCAGTCTCTCGGTGATATCGTTACTTTTACCGTGGTTGCCGCTCATACCGGAACCAGTCATAGTGATGCTTATGATGTCGTGATTCAGGATACACTTCCCGAAGGATTGACTTATCTGGATTGCAGTCTGCCGGATGCGGATATGACCTCGGAAGGTCAGAATCTCGAATTCAGGAAAACGCTGATTACTGCCGGAGAGCCGGATAACGGACAATGGCGGTTCACTTACCGGGCGAGAGTTGACAGGACTACTGTGGCCGGACAGCCTTTAGCCAATGAAATGCGTCTGACATGGAAAAGTCTGCCCGAGGCTTTGGGGCTTGAAGACAGCGGACGTACCGGCGGCGACGGTACCGGCGGCTTGAACGACTATGCAAAAGAGGCTGCGGCTACGGTAACGCCGACTACTTCTACGGTCATTGATGCAGTCAAGACTGTGACGCTGGCTGATGATGCAGACACCGACGCCGCGGTGACTTCCGGGGATACGCTGGAATATCTCATCATTTTGCATAATACGGACGGAAATCTCAGCGATGTGATTTTTACTGACAAAGTTCCGAATTTCACAACCTATATTCCGGAAAGTCTTACGAGTACCAAAGGAGAGATATCCGATGCGGACGGAAAACATTTGTCTGTAATCATAGGAGATATGACTCCTGATGAGACCGTGACAGTTAAATTTCAGGTCAAGGTCAATCCGAGCTTGCCGGACGGAACCGTCATTTCCAATCAGGGAAGCGTTGACAGCGGTCAGACTGTTCCGGAGCCTACGGACTCCGACGCGAATGACGCGAACGGAGATCAGCCCACGGAAGTGACAGTCGGCAATGTCGGCGCGGGTCCCGGTCTGATTGCCGAAAAGACTTTTGTATTGAGCAAAGACGAAATCGAACCTGTGGACGGAACGATCAATGTCGGCGATGAGATTATCTATACGATTCGTATTACTAATGTGGGGAATGTAGAACTGACCAATCTGAATCTGAGGGATATGATTCCGGATCAGATTACCGTGACCGATGTGCTTCGAGCCGACCTTATCGGCACCCATGAAGTCAAAGCCACCTATAATAAACTTGCGCCCGGGGCAAGCATTACGGCGATTGTCACCGGTGTAGTGAATGCAGCCGGAGCCATAGTCAATCAGGGTTCGGTCAGAAGCGACGAAACAGATCCGAGAGATACGGATGCGGATCCCAACAGCGCCGGGGATCAGCCCACGGCTTTTACGGCAGAAGAAGAAGGCATTGCCGGCAAACCTCTGCTGGAAGTATTGAAAAGCGACCGTCTGTTTATAGATGCAGATACGGACGGAACGGTCAGCCCCGGGGATACGCTGCGCTATACCGTGACCGTTACGAACAGCGGTTCCGCGGCAGCTTCGGATGTGAATTTCAAAGATACGGTTCCCGAGCATACGCTTATCGTTCCCGGCTCGGTTCAGGCATCGAGAGGGCTTGTGCTGGGCGAAGAGCCTATCGAAATCAATGTCGGGCAGATCAAACCGGGAGAGATGATTACGGTCTTTTTCCAAGTAGTCATTGACACGCCCTTGAATGTAGGAACAGAACTTTCCAATCAGGCAGAAGTCACGGCAAAAGAATTGACCTGCGAAGACCCGG
>DYRK01000098.1:6341-14032 GCA_020718785.1 Desulfatirhabdium butyrativorans
ACGACTTTTGTAGAAGCAATTTTTGTAGCAGAGGATTCCGAACCCCCTCCCGGTGAAGTCCTGGTTTCCGACGGAGAGGTGATATGGAATCTTGGCGATGTCAAAGTCGGGGATACCGGAGAACTGCAAGTCACGGTACGCACGGTTTCGGGACTCAGCAACGGAGCAATTCTCACGAATAAGGAGTATTCCATTGATTCGGATGAAACCGAGCCTGAAGAGGGCGAATCGGTGACTACCCGCGTCTATGTTCCGCCGGCTACTGTCGGGGACAGGGTGTGGATTGATACGAACGGAAACGCTGTTCAGGATCCGGACGAACCCGGAATGGCGGGAATCATTGTTTATATTGATGTCAGCGGCGACGGCATTCGGGAACCCGGCGAGCCTTATACGGTCACAGACGCTGCGGGAAATTATCGTTTTACGGAACTTCCCCCGCGTACTTATCGTATCGGTTCCGATAACAGCAGCGTTCCGAATACTTACGCTCCTACTACCGTAGAATTAGTGACTGTGACGCTGAGTCCCGGACAGAACTGGCCTGACGGCGATTTCGGCTATACGCGGCAAAATACCGCCAGTATCGGAGATACGGTCTGGTATGACGACAATGGCAACAAAATTCAGGACCCCGGAGAAAAAGGAATTCCCGGAGTCACGGTCTATATAGATAGTAATACTAACGGACGCAAGGACCCGGGAGAACCTTATACGGTAACGGATGCTCAGGGGAAATATCTCTTTTCCGATCTCATGCCCGGAGATTATAAAGTCCAGACTGACCCTGCAACAATTCCGTCCGGCTATGCTTCTACACGAGGCACAGACCCCGTTTCCGTGCCTTTGGCAAAAGGCAGCATTTTTTCAGATGCAGATTTCGGCTATCAGCGCAGAACCGTCTTTATCACCGATGTGGTCAAATCGGTGACAGATATCAACGGCGGAAATTTGCAGCCCGGAGATGAACTTCTCTACACAGTAGTTATCCGCAATCCTGACGATATGGATGTCAGCGATGCCATATTCGAAGATACTCTGCCGGATTATACGAGCTATTCGAGAGAAAGCGTGAGTGCGCCGGCCGGCAGTGCAGTGGAAAGCGAATCTCCGGTTCTGAGGATTACGGGAATTACTCTCCCGGCACGCGGACAGGTCAGTATCAGTTTTCAGGTCTGGGTGGATAAAACTCTGCCTTCGGGCATCAAAGAAATCATTAATCAGGGTATTCTGCATTACGACAGCAATTCGGACCGGATTCCGGACAGCGAACAGCCCACAGACGGCGATACGTCTCAGGCAGGATCGCAGCCCACTGCGGTTCCGGTCACAGCCGGACCCAATTTTACCGAGTCCTCCAAATCCGTGACTTTGAAAGTCGACGCGGATCATAATACTGCGCCGACTTCCGGCGACACGCTGCTTTATACGCTTATGATTCAGAATACCGGGGACAGAGACTCGGTCGGCGTTCGTGTCACTGATCCGATTCCGGAGCATGTCTCTTATATTGCCGACAGCGCAGAATCGGCTGCCGGAACTGTGACGTTTGAAGAAAACCGTATTGTATGGGTCGGCGATATTGCCGCAAAAGAAAGTGTGAGGATAAGCTTTGAAGTAACACTTAATCCGGGTCTTCCGGTGGGTCTGATTATTTCCAATCAGGCAGCAGTAGAATTCGATTCCGATGATGACGGAACCCGTGATGCGTCTGTGCCTACGGACGGAGACGGCGCGGAACCCGGAACTCAGCCCACGGAAACCGAAGTGGGCGGCATTGCGGATGAAGCTTACAAATCGGTTACCGATGTCAACGGCGGCAATCTCGAACCGGGCGACGAGCTGCTCTACACCGTAGTACTGATTAACCGGAGCATTCATGAAAGCGACGGCACCGATGCGGTTGACAGCATTCCCGCGCATACGACCTATGTTCCCGGCAGTCTGAGCGCGCCTACGGGATCAAAGGTAGTTTCGCCTGTGACCGGCGGCGATCAGAGCGTAATTAGAATCACTAATATCACGGTTCCTGCTATGGGTCAGACCGAATTCACGTTCCGCGTAAAGGTGGACAGTCCCCTGCCTGCGGGCGTGCGTCAGATAACGAATCAGGCTCTGATGGGATACTACCCGGTCAGACCCGGAGAACCGGAACGCGAATGGCAGTCTGACGGCGATACCGGCGAACCCGGTGAACAGCCCACGGTGATTCCTGTTACCGCAGGACCCAATCTCAGCGAGGCGGTCAAAGATGTGGCTATGGAGAATGACGCGGATGATACCGGCACATTTTCTCCGGGAGACACGATCAGATACACCGTGATCATTCCCAATACGGGAAATCAGAATGTGCAGAATGTCTCCTTCAGCGACAGTATTCCGGTCAGCACGGTTTATGTTGCGGGAAGTATTACGTCAACACAGGGAACCGTATCTTTTTCCGAGGAAAAGAACCGTGTTGAATGGACGGGAGATATTGCTGCCGGGGATCGCGTCACACTTACTTTTGACGTGACTGTCGCTCAGGGATTGACTCCGGGAAAGATTATCTCCAATCAGGGAACCGTGATTTACGATCTGAACGGAGACGGTGAACCGGACGGATCCGTTTCTACGGACGGTGATATTTCCAAACCCGGGGATCAGCCCACAGATGTAGTTCCGGGCGGAGTCAGGCTTTCCTCGATCAAGAGCGTCATAGACAAAAACGGCAACAATACGGAACCGGGCGACCGCTTGGTTTATATCGTCATCATCCGCAACGGGACCGGCTTCGAGGTCAGCGGCATAGAATTTGTGGATGTCATGCCTTCTCAGACTGTTTATGTGCCGGACAGTATTTCTGCTCCACCGGGCAGCAAAGTAGTGAGCGAAACTCCTACGCTCAGGATCACAGATATCAGTGTTCCCGCTTACGGGCAGGTTTCAATTGTATTCGAAGTCACGGTAAATTCGCCTCTGGCTGCCGGAGTGAAAAGCATCAGCAATCAGGGAGTAGTCAATTATGACTCTAACGGAGACGGCATCAATGATCAGCGTGCAGAAACCGACGGTGATACTTATGCCGCCGGAAATCAGCCTACGCTGCTGCCTGTTACCGCCGGACCCAATTTCAGCGAAACCGTCAAGAGTGTAAGGCTCAAAAGCGACAACGATCATGACCGCAGCGCGACTCCCGGAGATATTCTCGAATATAAGATAGTGATCGGCAACACGGGAAATCAGGATGCACGCGCAGTGTCTCTGAGCGACAGGATTCCGGCTTATACTGTATATGCAGCCGACAGCGCAGCTTCGGGAACAGGAACCGTTTCCTACAATGCAGCAGAAAAGCGGATCGAGTGGGTCGGGGACCTTGGCGCCGGGGCATCGGAAACTGTGATCTACAGTGTTACTATTTCCTCGGATGTTCCGCCGCAGACCGTGATTCCGAATCAGGGCGAACTGCGCTTTGATTCGAATGCGGACGGGATTGATGACTCATCCGAACCCACGGACGGCGACACGACTCTGCCCGGAAATCAGCCTACGGAAATAAGCACCGGAGGTCTGGAATGCTTGTTTATCAAGAACGCCGAAGATATCAACGGCGGAAATCTCGAACCCGGAGATGAAATTCTCTATACGATAACGATGCCCAACCGGAGCAGTCTCAGCGACAGCCGCACCGAGCTTAGTGATACTTTGCCTGCTCATACTGCTTATATACCGGGCAGTCTTACAGTCCCGGAAGGCGTGAGCGTAATCAGCGAAACGCCGGTACTGAAAATCAGCGATATTACGGTTCCGGCTTACGGCGAAGCGCGCTTTACATTCCGCGTAAGGGTGGATAATCCTCTGCCCGCAGGCGTGAGTCAGATCGCCAATCAGGCTATGGAAAAGTGTTACTACTGTACCACAGGTACGGATGACGGTACTATTGCCAGTGACGGAGACTCGTCTCTGCCGGGTCGGCAGCCTTCGGTTCTGCCGGTTACAGCAGGTCCTAATTTCGGCGAAAGTACAAAGACCGTATCTTTCAAAAACGATGCAGATGACAACGGTTTTCTGTCTCCGGGGGATACGCTCGGATATCATGTTATTCTGAGCAATACCGGCAATCAGCACGCGGAAGGAGTATTGCTTTATGATGCCGTTCCCGCGAATACTGCCTTTGTAAGCGGCAGTCTGATATCGGACAGCGGCACCGCAGTCTATGACAGCACTCGCAGCCGCATAGAATGGACAGGAGACATTGCCGCCGGAGAAGAGATTTCTTTGGATTTCGATGTCACGGTGAAAGCAGGAACTCCGCTGGGAACAGTGATTTCCAATCAGGGAATCGTAAATTACGATGCAGACAAAGACGGAAAGAATGACTTCAGCGAATATTCGGATGCAAATCCGGACCTTCCCGGAAAACAGCCCTCGGAGATGACTATAGGCAAGGCTCCGCACAGCATGAGGGTTACTAAGACCGTGACAGATATCAACGGCGGTGAAACTATGTCCGGGGATGAACTGCTCTACACGGTGACGCTGGAGAACGAAGGCAAAGCCGATGCTGCGGAAATGGAATTTACGGATACGATTCCGGCTCATACTGTGTATGTTCCGGGCAGCCTCAGTATTCCTCCGGGAAGCGTGGCAGCAGCCGAGTCGCCCGTAATCCGGGTGGTGAATATCACAGTTCCCGGGTTCCGCTCTGTGAATCTCATGTTCCGGGTACGGGTAGTACGACCCATTCCCGAAGAAGTTACGGAAGTGTCGAATCAGGGTATGCTCGGTTATGACAGCACGGGCAACGGAATTCCGGATGCAGTTCAGCCTTCGGACGGGAATCCGGATCAGGAGGAAAATCAGCCTACGGTTATCCCTTTGAGCAATACGGGCAAAGCCGAGCTTGGGGATTATGTGTGGTTTGATATTGACCGGGACGGCATTCGGGACGCCGGAGAACCCGGAATTGCAGGCGTGACTGTGAAGCTTGTAGATCAGTCCGGCGGAGCGGTATCCACTGTAGTTACGGATGGAAACGGCTTCTACATCTTCAGGGAATTGGACCCCGGAGATTATACGGTCAGATTTGTAAAGCCCGAAGGCTATGAATTCAGTCCGTCCAACCGAGGCGCAGATGATACGGACTCCGACGCTGATACTGTAAACGGCAGAACCGGAACCGTGACTCTGTATCGCGGTGACAGTCTGATGACTATAGATGCCGGGCTGTTCCTGCCGAATTCGGGTCCCGCTGGTCTGGGTAATTTTGTATGGTACGACACAGATCATAACGGGGTTCAGGATGCAGGAGAACCGGGCGTTCCCGGACTTACGGTAAGACTACGTGATGCTGATGACAAGATAATTGCGGAAACTTTGACTGACGGCTCTGGTTTCTATCAGTTTACGGGTCTGAAACCCGGAGACTACTCGGTGAAATTCGTATTACTTCCGAATTATGTGTTTACGACCGCAGATTCCACGAATGGCACTGATTCCGGGGATAGCGATGCGGATAAAAAAACCGGGCTTACCACGGTTGTGACATTAGTCGAGGATGAATTCAATCCTGCAATAGACGCCGGCATGTTTATTCCTTCTGCGGAACTGGCAAGCCTCGGGGATACGGTCTGGTTCGATGAGAATCATAACGGCATTCAGGACCCTGATGAACATGGAGTTGCCGGGGTTACAGTGAAACTGCTCAATCCGAATACCGGTTCGGTTTTGTCTGCAACTCAGACTAATGCCGCGGGATTCTATCTGTTTACGGGTCTGACTCCGGGCAGTTATGCGCTGAAATTCGAACCGGCTCCGGGATATGCTTTTACTACTGCGGATGCAGCGGATGCTGATGATTCGGAAGATAGTGATGCTAATCCCGATACCGGACGTACTGCTATGATTGCTCTGGCTCCGGGTGAGAACAATATCAGTGTGGATGCAGGGCTGTTTATACCTGCGGACGCACTGGCGAGTCTGGGAGATTATGTCTGGTATGATACGAACCGAAACGGGGTGCAGGATTCAGGGGAGCAGGGGGTTGCAGGAGTCACGATGAATCTGCTCGATCCGGCAGCAGGCAATACAGTGATTGCCACAGCAACGACAGACGGTGCGGGATTCTATCGCTTTGACTCTCTGACACCGCGAAGCTATCTCGTAGAATTTGTGAAACCGGCAGGCTATTCCTTCACTGCCGCAAATACGGCAGATTCAAAGGATTCAGAGGATAGCGATGCAGATACGGGGACAGGGCGCACAACTGCGGTTACATTGGCTCCGGGCGAGCATAATCCTACGACAGACGCAGGTCTGTTCCTGCCCAATGCAGAGCCTGCAAGCCTCGGAGATTATGTCTGGTACGACACAGACCATAACGGAATTCAGAATGCGGATGAATCGGGCGTCGCAGGTGTTAAGGTCAGTCTGCTGGATGCAAGCGGAGAGCGGATCATTTCCGAAACTACCACTGACGGATCAGGCTTCTACGGATTCGCAGGATTGGCTCCGGGGACCTATTCGGTGAAATTCACTCCGCCTCAAGGCTATGAACTGAGTCCGGCAAATAGAGGAACTAATGATGCCAAAGACAGCGATGCGAATAAAAGTACGGGTATGACGGATAGTATTACGCTGGCTTCAGGCGAGCATAATCCGGCAATAGATGCGGGTCTGTATGTTCCGAATACCCTGCCCGCAAGTCTGGGCGATCTGGTCTGGTACGATCAGAATCAGGACGGCATTCAGGATGCAGATGAGCCGGGCATTGCCGGAGTCAAAGTGACCTTGTACAAAGACGGCGAGGGCTTGTCGCCGACAAGCCCCTACAGTATGGCGATTACCGATGCGGACGGTCTCTACGAATTCAGAGGATTGGCTCCGGGTAATTATACCGTGAAATTTGATCTGCCGGAGGGATATAGTTTTACTTCTTCGAATAAAGGCGGAAATGACGAGGCTGACAGCGATGCGGATCCGGCGACAGGTTACACGGAACAGGTTGCATTGACAGTCGGTGAAGACAATACGAGCATAGATGCGGGGCTTTATGCCTCCGCACTTGCAAGTCTCGGAGATTATGTCTGGTATGATACTAACCGAAACGGCATTCAGGATACAGATGAATCCGGAGTCGCCGGAGTCAAAGTCCGTCTGCTCGATTCAGACGGCAATGTATTAAACACAACTACTACGGATGGAACAGGATATTACAGATTCTCCGATCTGCGTCCCGGAACCTACGCGGTAGAATTTGTCAAGCCGTCCGGCTATTCCTTTACTACACAAACCGCAACCGCAGATGGCACGGACGGCAGGTCGGCTGTCTCGGCTGACAGCAATGCGGATATTGTCACGGGTAGAACTGCATTAGTGACACTTGCCGCAGGAGAGCATAATCCAACGATAGACGCGGGCTTGTTCATTCCGAATATGCTCCCGGCAAGTCTGGGGGATTATGTCTGGTATGATGTGAACCATAACGGTATTCAGGACGCTGATGAACCGGGTGTAGCAGGAGTCACGGTGAATCTGCTCGGTTCGGACAGCAAAATCTTTGCCGAAACCTTGACTGACGGCTCCGGATTCTATGAATTTGCAGGGTTGGCTCCCGGAATCTATTCGGTGAAATTCACAGCACCGGCTGCCTATCAGCTAACTCTGGCAAACCGAGGGACTGATGATTCGGCAGACAGCGATGCGAATAAAAC
>DYRK01000691.1 GCA_020718785.1 Desulfatirhabdium butyrativorans
GATGATCCTTTAGTTTTTCTTTCAATGTCCTGAGATGATTTTCCGCATCGGTTTTTTCAAAGCCCGCGGGCTGAGGCGCAAGCACCAGCATCCGGGGAGAACTGGGGAATTCACAGTCAGCAGCTTTTTTTTTCGTCGAAACAGTCACGGACCATCCGGCTGCCGAGAGGAATATGCCCTTATTCGCCATCAGACTCCAGGGAAGAAGAGCAATCCGTTCATCCTGCGAGACAATTCGGACTTCAACCTGCTCCGATGCGTGAAGCCGCTGCTGTTTTTCTGCGCCCAACTGTCCGAAAATCTGTGAATAGAGATACTGTCCCATACCCAGCTGTCCCCGTTCATCGAATGCTGCCGGCAGTGCGTTTTTCCTGCAACTGATATATGCGCCGAGAAGGTCTCCCAGTCTGTAAAACTCGCCTTTGATCCGGATTTTCGCCGTATCTTCGAAATTCATATCCGACAGCGGCAGACCCGTTCCTGCATGACTCTGATAAAATGATCCGGTATAACGGTTTTCTTTTTTTTCGATTTCAACAAAACATCGCATGTATTTCTCACTCCTCACTCCTCATTTCCACGACAATTCTCGTAAGACGCCCTTGAGAGATACTGAAAACCTTAGGAGTACGATCCGCGTCGCCTTCCAGCATGACGCGATAGGTGCGTCCTTCCGGCAGGGAGGCGTAATTGCCGACTGCGTCAATCTGTTTCCAGCCCAGACCGTTCTGAACCTCCAGCCGCAGCGGAACCCGCGGCTTATCTCCCACGATTTCCCAGTTCGGCGCGTTCATAAAACTGTTCACAGCCTGTCCGAAAAAAATGAGAAACAGCAAAGTCATGACTCCCAGAGCGATTTTATTCCCGTAAGTCACAGTATCTCTCGTTCCCAAGCCCCGGCTTGGGAACGTCTCCAGCCTCGGAATACGGAGATTTGAGGCAATACGCGCCAGCCGTTGCATGGCATGTCTGTTTTTCGGTCTGAAGCGCAAAGGGATTCTGTCTTCATCTCCCGGAAATCCGAAACCCTCAAAAAGGGAACGCACAAATCCGCCCGCAGGCGTAAGGGCAATCTGGGACAGACGTTTCAGATCATTGTCTCTGTCCGATTCCAGACGGACTCTTTCCTTCACAGCTTCATATATGAGATATGCAGGACTGTCTTTTTCCTTTGGCTCTGCTTCGGCGATTTTTTCTGTCAGAAATCTCAGAACTTCTTCCTGCTCATACTCTTCCCGACGGACAATAAAGCCTCTCCGCAGTATCCGCGATACCTCGGAGGAAAAACGGATTCCTGAGACATTTTCCGATGTTCCGGGAAGAGCATACAGCCGCCCGATCCGTTCCTGAGGAATATGCGGATAAAACTGCCGTCGCAAGGCATCTGCCAGTCCCTGAGTGAAAACCGGCATCATGGCGCAGTCCTGGGCCCAAAGCAGGGCATCTCCCAGAAGTATTTCTATATATGCGTCGGATTTCATGCCGGCAGGTCCCGGAATCCTTTCTGAAAGCCGGAGCATTTCCGAGAGATCCGTGCCTCTTCCCTGTTCGGTGACAAATGCTTTCACTGCTTTCAGAATACCGTCAGGCGTTGCCGGATACACGGGAATTCTGCTGCGTACCGGCAGATAAACGGTCTCATCCCAGAACCTCGGTTCCCTGAGTTCCATCCACGCAGCCATGGGCCAGCGCGCCAATGACTCAAGAACGAAAGTATTTTCAAGTCGGAATGCGCCCCTGCCGTCGGTGAAGATCAGCAGCAGAAAGCCCTGACGCTGACTTTCCCAGTCTTCGGGACGGAATACGGAGCCGTCCGGACTGCCGAACTCTCTCGGAGAACCTGTAAAGCGGGCATGGACCACCGGTATGCCCCGCCGGATCATACCCTGCTTCAGTTCTCCGGCAATGCGGTTCCAGACCGATGCTTCTGCCCAGGTATCTTCGAGAATCAGCAGGGAGCGGATCTGCTTTTGCTTTTTGAATATAAGCGAGGGAATACCGCTGTTGCGGACAGTGGCTTCCGCAGATGCAGTCACATTCAGGTCTCTGCTGATTTCTTCGCTTCTGAAATATCCCATGGATTCGGCAAGCTGATCCAGAACCGCCTCGGACAGGCGGGGAGCCGGTTCTCCGCCGATGCTTCCCAGCGGAAAATGACGCGTGCCTTCTTCGTTCCAGACAGCGGGTTTGTCACGGGGCGGCTTCCGTCCCAGCAGCAGATATATCGAGTATGACAGAGCGGATAAAAGGAAAAGCAATGCCATACCCGCATATTTCCTGCATTGATATGGAATATCGGAGCGCCTGAATACCGAAACATGGCTGATTTCCCGGATGCAGTGAACCGCTTCTCGGACATTTCTCTCGTTCCCAAGCCCCGGCTTTCTCTCGTTCCCAAGCCCCGGCTTGGGAACGTCGTTGCGAAGCTGGGGCTTCGCAACGAGATCACGGGGCTTCGCAACGAGATCAACGAGAAAATCAGGCGGCTGAAAATATAAAAGCATTCCCGCGGCAATGATGAAAATGCCGGTCAGCAGGGCAAGCGGAATCCCCCATCCGCTGCGGTATCCGATTTTTTTCCATGTCAGTTTCGGCAGCGGTTTCAGGAAAATATCCGGGGTTTTAGCCAGCAGTTTCAAATCTTTCAATGCCTGTTCGACATCTATGTCCGCAAAAAAATTTTCCTCTCCCGGTTCGGTTTTGAAAAACTCGTCAAATCGCCGGCGGAAGAGTGCCTGCTGATCCTGATCTTTGACGAGAAGGGCTGAAAGCACATCTCTGAACTGCTTCAGGTTCCAATTTCCGCTGCTTTGCAGCATGAGCCGGATACGTTCATAGTCCCGGATGCCGGGACAGATGCCATCCGCGGCAAGCGAAGATAAAAAGGGATTGAGCGTATAACTTTTCATCTGTGAGATTCTCCGTTCCTGTCAGGTTCTGTTTTGTGTCAATTTTCTCTCGTTCCCAAGCCCCGGCTTTTTTCTCGTTCCCAAGCCCCAGCTTTTTTCTCGTTCCCAAGCCCCAGCTTT
>DYRK01000692.1 GCA_020718785.1 Desulfatirhabdium butyrativorans
GGAATGAGGCAAACAAAAAAGAGATTACCGGACTGGGGCTGAAATACAATCTGCTGACTGCCTATACCTCTTTTATCGCTATTGACAGTCTGGTGCGGAACAAAGACGGCAAATCCACGACGGTGAATCAGCCTCTGCCTTTGCCGGAAGGCGTTTCGGATTATGCGGTAGGAGGTGCGGCCATGCCGGCAATGGCTCGCACTCGCAGTTTTTCGATGAAAAGATCTCTGCAAGGAGTTCCGGCGATGTCCGCTCCTGCTCCTATTGATGAGATGAGACAACTGGCGATCAGAGAAGAAGCGGAACCTTCTCCGCCTCCTGCTCCTGAAGCGGAAGCCACTAAGACAGATGTGGCAGGTACAGATGTGGCAGATAAGGATATGGCAGATAAGGAGAAGAAAGCCGAACCGTCTCTTATCGGAACCGTAACGAATCTGTCTGAGAAAACAGCGGTCAGCGGAGGTCTGTCCAAAGCCGACGCGGAGCGGATTCTGTCCCAATATCTCAAAGACATTCAGCAATGTTATCAGACTGCTCTGCTGAAAAATCCTGCTCTGCAAGGAGAGGCAAAGCTGAAGATTGTCATTGACGCATCAGGGAAAATTGCGGATGTGACATTGACTTCCGATGCCTTGACGGATGAAGATATGAAAGCCTGTATCATCGCTATAGTCAGGCAATGGCAATTTACAGCTCTCGCAGACGGAAAAGCCGCGTCTGTCGAGTATTCTCTCGTTTTCAAGCCTAAACCGTAATAAACCGCAGGGTGGGTTGAGCAAAGCGAAACCCACCTTTTTTCTCTTCCGGATAAGCAAAGTTGGGTTTCGTACCTCAACCTAACCTACAAAAAGCTGAGATAAACTATGGAACTTTCTCCTCTGACGGCAATCTCTCCGATTGACGGCCGCTATCGGAAAGCGGTTGATATATTAGGCAATTATTTTTCCGAAGGTGCGCTGATAAAATACCGTGTGCAGATTGAAATCGCCTATTTCATTGCATTATGCGATCTGCCGCTTCCGCAATTGGAAGCACTTGACAAAAATTCATATAAATCCCTGCGGGCAGTTTTTCGGGAATTTTCTTCGGGAGATGCTCAGAAAGTAAAAGATATTGAGAAAATCACCAACCATGATGTCAAAGCCGTGGAATATTTTCTCAAGGAGAAATTCGATGAACTGGGGCTTGAGGCATACAAGGAATTTATTCATTTCGGTCTGACCTCACAGGATATCAACAATACCGCAACACCGCTTCTATTGAAAGAAGCGTGGCTGGATGTTCTGGAGCCGGTACTGAATGAAGTCATACAAGCCTTGAAAACAAAGGCTGAGACATGGCGGAATATTCCCATGCTTGCCCGAACTCACGGACAGCCGGCTTCTCCCACTACGGTCGGCAAAGAATTGTATGTGTTTGCCGAACGGCTGCTGAGACAAAAAAAACTGCTGAAAACCATTCCTTTTTCTGCAAAATTCGGCGGAGCCACCGGCAATTTCAATGCCCATCATGTCGCGTATCCGGCTGTTGACTGGATCGCATTCGGAGATCATCTCGTAAACGATATTCTCGGACTCTGCCGCTCGAAAGTAACGACTCAGATCGAACATTATGATAACATGTCGGCTTTCTTTGATAATCTCAAGCGGATCAATACGATTCTCATTGATCTGAACCGGGATATCTGGGCATATATTTCCATGAATTACTTCAGGCAGAAAATCAAAGCCGGAGAAATCGGCTCTTCTGCCATGCCCCATAAAGTCAATCCCATTGACTTCGAAAATTCCGAAGGCAACTTGGGTGTTGCCAATGCCGTATTCGAACATCTCTCTGCAAAACTGCCCATTTCAAGACTGCAAAGGGATCTGACCGATTCTACAGTCACGAGAAATATCGGCGTGCCTATGGCACATACGCTGATTGCTCTGAAGTCATTGCTCAAAGGATTGGATAAGCTGATTCTCAATGAGGAGACAATCCGGGCAGACCTTAGAAATAACTGGGCGGTTGTGGCAGAAGCCATTCAGACCGTCCTGCGCCGGGAAGGATATCCCAAGCCTTATGAGGCATTGAAGGATTTGACCCGCACGTATTCCCATATAGACCGGGAAACGATTGCCGAATTTGTCGGAACGCTGGATGTTCCTGAAAATATTAAAGAAGAATTACTCCGAATCACTCCTGAAAATTATACGGGAGTCTGCGCGTTCTGAGAGTCGGACCGCTGATTTTCTTTGATTAATCTGATTTCTCTGATCTCTGATTTTCAGGGCGATCAGCATAATCATAAAAATCAGCGGGTCAGACGATGGAGTTTCGTAAAAAGATTTTGCAAATCGTTTTATCGCCCGCCATTTATTTTTTTTTATTATATCATCATTACTTGTTCAGGATTACCAAAGATTCGGAGAGTTCATCATGGAGTTTTTTTGCTTTTTGTTTAAAATAATCCATTAATTCTCTGCCTGACAAATCTTTTGTCAACAGATACTGCTTATCTCTGATTTGACGTACCATATCAACAGCCTTAATCTTCTCCATAAGTTGTAACCTCCCGGGGAGAGTAAATTTCCAATTCCTTGTATCCGTTTTCAATATTTACAGCGTTAAATGCTCTGATTTTATCAAAGTGGACAATATGTCTGAAATTCCAGCTTGTCAGGATATTCACACCTGCGACAGTTGCAAGAGATATATGAAGCATGTCATTTCTGTATTTCTCTCCCAGTACTTTATGTTGCTGATACGCTGAAAGCAAGATAAGAGAATCTTCACTGATTTCTGTAAATTCGGCATTCAAATCAATCAGTTCTGCATATTTATTTTTCACAAAATCAGGAGCTTCCCCGATTTCCTCCGCAACAATTTCTGAAATAACCGGTTTGAAATTACCCTCTTTAAAATCCCTGAATAATCCGTTTGACCATTTTTCAAATTCAGGGTCGAAACAACCGCCGATAACTGACGTATCAACATATATTCTTTGTATTTTCATATCACAATCCTACTAAACAGTTAAT
>DYRK01000693.1 GCA_020718785.1 Desulfatirhabdium butyrativorans
AAAAAGGACCGGAACCCATATGGCACTGATTCCTTATTTCCGAAAATGTCTAATATCTTTCTCACTTAATTTCAAATTCGGTCGTTCCCGTCGAAGTATTTCTTCATATTCCATAAGCAATGTTGTCGAAATATTAATCTGCCACCGGGAATCATTGAGCATGGTAAGCAATTTATATGATGCCCCACGTCTTGGCCGTAAGCCTGCTATTATAACATTTGTATCAATAACTATCTGATATGGTTTTTTGCTGTTATTCAGGTATTCACTCCTATATCTTTAAATGATAGTTGACTTTATCTATGTATCACGGCAGGAAAATGATTTAATCATCTATTTTGCATATTATATTACGGGAGACCTGATATGTCAAGCATAACGTCAAGGGGGGATAAACGCTTCGCTTGAGGGGCGGCACTATATTGCGCCGGAACATTCTTTAGGCTGCACCGGAGCCAAACTCTGCGCCACTCTTCTGACAAATATGAGAGAACGAGGGGTGAAATACGGCGTGGAATCCATGTGTATCGGCGGGGGCATGGGCGCGGCGGCTTTGTCAAATTTAAGCATAATACACTCTCCTTTATAGGTTAACCTGTATTCCCTTTCTGATGAAATTTAGTACATGCAAAATCAGCATAGAAATGTACTACTGTTGTGTTTAATCTCATAAATCCGGGAGTTCGTCAATACCGTAATAAAAGTATTTCGGCGGCAGGAAAAACCTGCCTTTGACCTTCCGCCCAGTTCGGCGCAGTCCGTTCCGCTGTTCCGTCTAATCTCTCATAAAGCCGGAAGTCCGTCAATACCGTGACGGGAGTATTTCGGCGGCAGGAAAAACCTGCCTTTAACTTTCCGCCCAGTTCGGCGCAGTCCGTTCCGCTGTTCCGTCTAATCTCTCATAAAGCCGGAAGTCCGTCAATACCGTGACGGGAGTATTTCGGCGGCAGGAAAAACCTGCCTTTAACTTTCCGTCCGATTTGAGGCAGCAGAATCCGCTTGAGCAATAAGATCAGGGGCGGCCACAGCCGCCCGTTGCACCGGCTTTTTATGCGTTGAAGCTTTTTCATCGTGCTTCAGTTGCCATCTCGCCTTGATAGTATCTGCCGACAAGTCGGCACCGCAATCCCATTCTATAAAGTATCCGCGGTTTGAGATTTGCATAAACGCACTCCGATCTTTTAACTCGGCAAATGCCTCATATTTTAAATAGGGAGTCACATCAAAAATACCGACACGACCGTCATCAGCAACTATTTCCAAAGTATAATCAGGATGAAAATGAACTTCTTCAATCTTCATTGGTCAAGCCCTCTGATCGGAAAAGGTTTTTTACCGTTTACCGCCAACTCCCAATCCGCCAGCAAATCTTCCTGATGGATTTCAATCCATGCAACTACAAGCTTGTGCTTTCTGAGCGGTATATTACCCGCAAGCAGTGTTCCGTCATTAATCGAATATACGGCAACTTCTCCCTGATATTCTGCGTGTATATGCGGCACATGATGTCTTTCAGCATCACGAAAAAACATCCGAATAAGAATTCCATAAAACATTGAAATTGTAGGCATGACATTTTTCCTTACATTTTTATGCAATGCGCTGACACGAAATTCAGCGGCGGGGCGATAGCGACGCCTGTCCGCTGCGATGAAGGATTATGCTGTTATTTGTTCCGTTTTTGTATTTTTTCTCCCAATCGGAACAATCTTCTGCTCAATATCCGACCCGCTGGTCAGACTTTCTCATGTCTTTTATTCCTTTGACAATATCGTCCAGGCTCATATTCTCGAACATTTTTTCTTTTTCTTCGGTATAGTTCCCGTATCCTGTTGTAAACTGGCTCAGAAATCTGATCGTATTTGCTATCCCCAAAGCGTTGGTCAATACCAGAAATGCTTCTCTGTTAATATCATTCAATGCCGTTGCCCTGATATTCATCTTCAACCTCCTTTAACAGTTCAAGAATTGAGACCGCATTTGTTCCGATTCCGTTTATTTTTTTCGCTTTTTTGAGAAACTTGTCATCACAGGTGCAAAGACAGAGGGGTGAAATACGGCGTGGAATCTGTATGTATCGGCGGGGGGATGGGCGCGGCGGCCTTGTTTGAGTTGTGTGATTAACACATACTACCGGACAAAAATCCATAAGCCATTGATTTTATTCAAATAGCCCGAATCGGCACTTGTAATAAAATCAATAGGTTACAAAAAATTGTCCGGTAGTATGATATCAGAATAATAAATTCAGAATCAGAAATATAAAAGCCGTATTAAATATAGTGAAAACAGTTAGATAACCGATGTAGTCAAGGGTATAACCAGGCGATCAACCGGACAGGGCTATCGCCCTGCCGGTTAGCTTTGTCAGGAGATTCTGATATTCTGAGAAGGCGTTTAAAAATTAGTCAAACTATGCAGTTTTAGTCTTACTCTTAGTCGTAAGACGACGCAGCATAAGCCCGATCATGGCGATTTTTATCATAGCTTCGCTTGTATCTGTGAGATATTCATAGTCTTTGCTGAGGCGGCGGTGCCGGTTCAGCCATGCGAAGGTTCTCCCGACTGCCCATCGGCGGGGGAGAAGCATGAAGCCTTTGCTGCCTTCGGGTCGTTGTACTACCTCCAGTACTGCACCGAAGTGTTTCTTCAGCCATTCGGCAATACCTCCGTTATAAATGCCGTCGGCAAGAATGACTTTCAGACGGGTAAGCCGGCCGCAAACCCTTGCCGGAAGCGGTTTTGCTCCGTCCCGGTCCTGAATACCGGCGCTGCGGACGGCTACGGCTATGATCAGTCCGGGAACGTCGGTGAGAATACGGCGTTTCCGCCCGTTCACTTTTTTTCCGCCGCCGTATCCGTGTTCTCCGCCTCTGTCCGTTATTTTGACAGACTGAGTATCTATAATTCCGAGGGACGGTTCCGGGTTGCGCCCTTCATGAACACGGGTCTGCGTGAACAGGGTTCTGTGAATGCGTTCCCATGTCCCGTCATTCTTCCATTTCCGAAAGTAGTAAT
>DYRK01000694.1 GCA_020718785.1 Desulfatirhabdium butyrativorans
TATCCCCGCGGCATCAGTTTGGACGGAACCCTCGGTAATGCCGGAAAATCGGACATACCGGGCCCCGAATATCAAATCAAAGCCGAATACGGTAGGCAGTCAGGGGCAAATCTCTTTCACAGTTTTCAGCAGTTCAATCTGCACAGCGATGAAAGCGCGGTTTTCACCGGACCTGCCAGTGTACAGAACATCATCAGCCGTGTTACCGGCGGAAATGCTTCATGGATTGACGGAAAACTGAGTTCGACAATTCCGGGTGCGGATATGTATTTTCTGAACCCTGCGGGCATCATGTTCGGACCCAACGTCTCTTTGGATTTGCAGGGTTCCTTTCATGCTTCCACCGCCGATTATCTCCGCATGGGAACAGACGAAAGATTTTACGCGGAACCCCGGGCAGATGAAATTCTCTCTGCTGATGCGCCGAGTGCTTTCGGATTTCTCGATGATGACATTGCAGGAATCCGTTTCGAAGGCAAAGGAGAAATTTCAGCACAAGAATGGGATGAAAATCATCCTTCGGGTCTTCATGTTCCCGAGGGGAAAACCATATCCTTTGTGGCCGGAGATATGGAAATCACAAAAGGCGTATTTTATAAAGAACAGGAAGTTGATGAAAACGGAAATCCCCTGTTCGAAGAGGAGCTTGACGAAGATGGAAATCCGGTTCCGGTTTTGAAAACTGTACGTCCCGGGGATATCAAAGTACCCGGAGGACAAATTTATCTCATAAGCGCAGCCTCTTCAGGAGAAACAGAACTCGGTCGGGACTCAGATCAGAAGGGCGGAAAAATAACCGTCTCCGATATGGCAAAGTTGGATGTGAGCGGAGAGGGCGGGGGGCAGATTTATATCCGATCCGGAGAGTTTGTTTCAGATCAGAGCAGATTGGAAGCAAATACCCTGGGGGCAGAGGCGGGCAGAGGAATAGAGATAGAAGCAGATGCCATAAGTCTGGAGGGCGGACGGACGGCTGCAATTACCTTTGGAAGCGGCCCCGGCGGACATATAAAATTTCATGCAAAGGATATCAGCCTTGCGAAAAGCAATGTTTTTGCAAGAACAGAAGGCTCCGGAGATGCCGGTACAATAGAAATAAGCTCGGATCATTTGCTTCTCGATCAAGGCTCGCAGATCAGCGCGAGTTCCTTGGGGGCCGGTAAGGGCGGGAATATAAAAATTCAGGCAAAGGGCACAGTCAGACTCTGGGGGGAGAACAGTTCCGCTTATCCCAGTGCTATTTATACAAGCGCAGAGGATGAAACCGAAGGTGCGGGAAGCAGCGGAAATCTTGAACTGACAGCGGATCAACTTTGGCTTGATGGCGGCGCATATCTCGGGGCAACTACTTATGGACCCGGCAATGGCGGAGATATAAAAATTCAGATAAATGACACGCTCGGAATTTCCGGCGAAAATTCCGAAGGTTATGTGAGTGGAATTTTTATGAATACCCAAGGACTGATGCCTGATGCCGGAGAGGGCGGAAATCTTGAACTGAGTGCCGGACAACTGCATCTTGAAAATGGGGGACAGATCGCCGCAGCCACCTCGGGATCCGGTCAGGGCGGAAACTTAAAAATACAGGTCAGAAATGAAGCTGTATTTTCTGGAGAAAGCCTTATCAGCGCTACGACAAGCGGGGTTTTCGTCAATACCCAGGGTAAAAGCGAAAATGCGGGAACCAGCGGAAATCTTGATTTTATCGCAGACCGGTTACGTCTTGAAAACGGCGCTGAGATTGCAGCAAGCAGCTTCGGGCCCGGTCAGGGCGGTGACATCAATCTTCAGATCAGCGATCTTGTAAGTATTAGCGGAGAAGGCAGCTTTCCCAGCGGGATTTTCTCGAGTTCAATTTCTCGAGGGGGAACAGCATCTGCGGGAAACGGCGGTTCTATCGCTCTGAACGCCAAGCAATTGGATATATCGGGCGGGGGACAGATTACCGCGGCTACCTTCGGTCCCGGCGAGGGCGGCAGTGTCAATCTTCAGGTCAGCGATGCAGTTCGCATTTCGGCTGCCAGCGAGACATCGGGAAACGAGAGCGGGATTTATGCCAGTTCCATGAGTGAAAACCAAGATTCGGGCAACGGCGGCAGAATCGAAGTGAAAGCCGGCGAACTTTCTCTGAACAGCGGTGCAATGATATCCACTTCCAGCAAGGGCGGCGGCAAAGCCGGTGAAATTCATCTGAATGCGACAAATATAAAGGTCAGGGAAGGTTCTCTTGTATCCTCGGAAAGCCATGCCGAAGAACACGGCGGAGATGCAGGAACGATTACTGTGGACGCAGAAGATTCGGTCAGACTGACAGGAAAAGGGATTTTGAGCACCGAGTCCAACGGGGCAGGCGGCGGTCAGATATTCGTGAATGCGGGAAATGAAATTTATCTGCTCAACGGCGGGATTACCAGCAGTGTGAAACAGGGTGAAGGCAAAGGCGGCGATGTCACGACGAATTCAAAATTTGTTATTTTAAATGAAGGAGATATTACCGCCAATGCCGAAGAAGGGGACGGCGGAGCCATTTTCATCCGTACAGATAATTATATCCGGTCATCCGGGAGCAAAGTGACTGCCGCATCAAAGCGGGGCAATGACGGAATTGTAAAAATCGAAGCGCCGGATACGGATGTCAGCAAAGGTCTGACTATTTTGCCCGGCAACTACCTTGATGCTACGCGCTGGCTGAAAACGCCCTGCTCCGCGAGAACCGGGGAAAAGGTCAGCCGTTTTGTCATACAGGGACGGGATGCCATGCCGACCGCGCTTGATGACTGGCTCCCGGGTCCGGGGCTGTGGTTTGCGCCTACGGATTCGGATGATAAGCCGACAAGTCATATAACTTACTAAGATTGATTCAATACGGAGTTTGTGTTCAGGAACAGTTTTCTCAACCCGTCATATTTTTTCGGAGGATAAGATAATGGCACAGACATTGCCTGTTTCCGCGTCAGTGTATGAAATGCCGGATCTGAGTCATATCGTCACGGAGGATGACACGCCTGTGGATAA
>DYRK01000695.1 GCA_020718785.1 Desulfatirhabdium butyrativorans
TTTACATGCGGGAACGCCCGTCCTGTTCAGGAAGAGAAATGCCCAGAGCCTTTATTTTTCGGAACAGAGTGCTTTTGTGCATCCCCAATTCCTTAGCTGTTGCAAGACGGCTGTTGCGGTTGCGTTTCAGCGACTCAAGAATGGTCTGTGCCTCCAGTGCCTTGACAGCGGTTTTGATATCACTTTTAATTTTTTTGCCGGGAAACACGCGGGGCAGATTCGGCGCGGCAAAGTCCTGGGGCAGGTGATGAAGTTCTATCATGCCTTTCGCGCAGAAAACAAAGGCATGAGCTATAATGTTTTCCAATTCGCGGACATTGCCCGGAAAGTCATGCGCCATCAGGCACGCGAGAACTTCGGGACTCAGGCCTGAAACAGATTTGTCCTGAAGCCTGTTGAACCGGGTCACAAAATGCTCTGCCAGCAGCGGAATGTCTTCTCTGCGTTTTCTGAGCGGCGGCAAGTCAATTCTGACTACATGAATCCGGTAAAACAGGTCCTGACGGAATACATGGTTTCTGACTTCCGAGGCAAGATCCCGGTTAGTTGCAGTGATAATCCTGACATCTGCTGTAATCGGTTTTGTTCCGCCGAGCGGTTCAAAAGTTTTTTCCTGTAGGACCCGCAACAGCCGTACCTGCAATGCAGGGCTTATTTCACCGATTTCATCAAGAAACAGAGTCCCGCCCCGAGCTAAAGCAAAACGTCCGGGTTTGTCTTTATCCGCACCGGTAAATGCCCCGGCTTTATAACCGAACAATTCCGATTCCAGCAGAGTGTCAGGCAATGCTCCGCAGTTGACAGCGATAAAAGGCTTATTCTGTCTTGAACTCAGGTTATGAACTGCCCGTGCCAGCAGTTCTTTGCCGGTTCCGGTTTCGCCCTGAATAAGCAGAGTGCTGTCGCTGTCTGCTATCTGCGGAAGAATATTGCTTATTTTACGCATGAGCCGACTCCGGCTGACCATGTCGCCGATCTGAAAGCCTCCGGTAATTTCTTTACGCAGTTCTTCCACCAGACTCAGATCACGGAATGTCTCAACTCCGCCCATGACATTGCCTTTTTTATCCCGCAGGATTGCCGTTGAGATGCTTATGGGAATCCGCCTGCCCTCCGCATCAATAATAAAGGCAGACCGGTTTATGACAGGTGTCCCGGTCTCCACGGTGCCGCGCAGAGCGCAGTCTGTCTCGCAGGTACTGGCACGGAAGACCTCGGAACAATGCCTCCCGACAGCATCATCA
Organism: Desulfatirhabdium butyrativorans; assembly: GCA_020718785.1. GTDB lineage: Bacteria > Desulfobacterota > Desulfobacteria > Desulfobacterales > DYRK01 > DYRK01. The sequence goes on from DYRK01000695.1 coordinate 1,245, forward strand.
CGCGAAATCCCTGTAATCTCTTCCGCGGCACGGTTGAATGTGGTGATCTGCCAGTCGCTGTCAACGGTAAAGACCCCGTCGGAGATACTTTCAAGAATGATCGCCGTAGGATCAGGAAGCGTAATTTTTTCCTTTCTCACTTCTCACTCCTCACTCTTCACTTCTCACTTCTCACTTCCAAAACCTGCCCCTGCTGCATCAGATCCAACTGATCCAGCAATATCTTTATTTTAAGGCGGGTTTCCAGTTGCCGGCTTTCCAAAAGACGCTCTGCCATTTCATTGCGGATTTCTGTTTCAAAGGGCTGCCATCCGTAAGCTGCGCTATGCAGGATTATCAGCTTTTCGGACAGGTCTTTCCAATCTTTTGAGGAGAGGTCCTGCAGCCGATGAACATTCATATCATGCCATGCCTGAGCGTAATTTTTCCCAAACCGCGGTATTTCATCTCCTTTCCGGATTCTGACGCTGCTATAATCTTCCTGCTGAACTTTCAGGAAAAAATCATCGGTAAAGGCAATAATCGGATAAAATCCGGGAACAGCCTGTTCGGGAAAAAATATCTGATCCAGAATCTGATAGCTTTTGCTCCGTGAGGAAATGCGCGTCTGAACAACAGATTCCCCTTCATCGAAACCCACTGCCCATCCCTTAAAACCCATCTGACGGAACAGAGAGTTCAGTGCGTGAATCATTCGGAGATAAGGCTGCCATCCCCGGCAGGTCAGGGGAGATTTTTTCCAGAAAGAAACCTGCCGGCAGATGAATGCCTGTTTCAGCCGGGCAACCGGAACACTTTCACCGGACAGCGCGCGTGTCAGCATATAAGGAATCTCCCGGACACGGATATCTGTATGCTTTTTCGCCTGCTTCTGCTGTTCGGAAACAGAGATGTTCTCCCGGACAAGTGAGACCATAATCGCTTTGAACAGAAGAGGCATTTCAGGGGGAAGAATATCGAGAACCCGGTTTTCAAAGGAATCGTCCGGAGTTTCCCCTGCTTTGGAACGAACCTGCTTCTGCCATAGCATCATCAGAGACATTGCCGGGTCCGGGAACCGGATGCTTGCCATGATCTCCCGGAATACCTGCTGAAAATTGCTCAGAGGTCTTTCTCTGGGATCAAGGGTGACGGATGCTGTGACAAAGCCCTGTTCGGAAGCACGCTGGCAGAGATAGGTAAGGCTGTGCGATTTGCCCTGACCGTAAGACCCGCAGATACAAAGATGTGCAGGTCTGTTTTTGTCAGCAGTGTCTGCTCCCTTTTTATATATCACAGATTCAAATACCCGATCCAACTGTTCGTTGCCGACAGTCAGCAGGCGCACGCCGAGGGGATCGAAAAGTCCGTCGCGCAACCGCTCTGCTGCCCGTCTGAGTTCAAAATTACTTGCAGACTCGATTGTTTTCAAGAATTCAGAATGATTCATTTTTTATATCTCATAATGTTGTGAATTTATAAAATCCGGAATACAAGTTTGATAAAAACGACCTGCGTCTATTTTAAGCCTGGGCGTTTTACTGAAGATTTTTAATCCGGCTCTATTCCCAATGCCCGCAATTTTTCAGCCAGCCGTTCGGCACGTCCGCGTTCCTGTTCGGCTCGGAGATATTCCTGTTCGGCGTGACGACTTTCCTGTTCGGCTCGGCGGCGTTCCTGCTCGGCATATCTGCGTTCCTGTTCAGCCTCCAGATAAGCCTGTGCGGATGCTTCGGAACCGGTGGGAACAGGGATTCCGTTCAGGTCGGTCCAGCGGAGCCA
>DYRK01000696.1 GCA_020718785.1 Desulfatirhabdium butyrativorans
GGCTGGTTCGGACATTGCGGATATGTTGTTTAATAAATGGGGAAATGCTATACAACACAGCAACAGATTCGGACGGTTATTTCAGCACCGCACTGTTAAGCGAATCGGATTTTGTGATTGTGGCGGTGTCCGGCGGACAGGATACGGATGCGAATGATGACGGCGTTCCGGGTGATAGTGTCCAGAATACCGGCACGATTTACGCCCTGATGACCGCCGATCAGTTTGCCGCAGGAAATTTTATCGTGTCTGCAATTACCGACATTGCGTATCAGTACACCAAAAACCTGATCGGTCAGGCTGACAATTCATGGCTTCAGACACGCCTGAATGATGTTGCAAAAATTTTCTTCATTTCCGATCTGAACGGGGACGGCACGATTGATTCCAAAGACCTGCTGATGTTCGTACCGACAGATGCGGCTCACAAATCAAAGCTCAGTTTTGATTATCAAAGTCTTTTCACGCCGGATGATAGCGGAAATTCGATTATCAAAGCCTACCATGATAATCTGTCAGATATGCTTCTGACTCTGCTTGATTCAAAATTCGGTATCAATATGACTCTCTATCCCACAACAGACAGCCGCTATCAGAAAGTGAAAGTCGAAATCGGAATGTTCGGGCGGGGAAGTGTGAAAAGCAATATCGGCGGTATTGATGTTAATTCCGAACGGCAAAATCAGGCGGATAATGTTACCAAAGCGTTCTTTGACAAGAGCAGTACCGGCAAAGTTACGCTGACCGCAACGCCCGCATCAGAAACGCAGATTCTGTCATGGAACGGCTGTGATACCGTATCTCAGGATAACACTCAATGCGAATGCAATCTCACGGCTGATCATCTGATCTCTCTGTCTTTCGGATACAAAGAAACAAAGCTGAAAGACGACATTACGCTGGTTGATCTGAAAGATGTGTCGGTAACTATCAGTTCGGATATGATTACGCTCGATGTAACGGCAAATACCGGCGATATCGACATGGTATCAAAACTGAATGCGTTGAAAAACGGTGATGTTGTTGTAGGATCTGCGGGAAACGGATTTCTGAGAAGAATTGTATCTGTTCAGAAAGTAAGCGATTACAATTATATTCTTACCACAACCGATGTGAGTCTGGAAGAAGTGATCGCTAAGGGAACAGGGACTTTTTTCAAACAGATGACTTACGGAGATTTGATTCAGGATACTTCCGCACGATCTGTCAGAAGCGGTTCTCAGATTTCGGGATTTGAAGGCATCGAGGGTGTCCGCTTAGTCCCGTCAGATGATCCGAATAACCGTGTTTTCAAGATTATGATCGGTGATCCTGATTCTCACACCAGAGCTTCGGCAGATATAGGAGCAACATGGAAAATGGATGATGGCAACGAGATAACTGTGAGCGGAGGTGTGGAACTCACCTTTGATTTTGAAACGGGTTGTTCATTCAATAACGGATTGGAGCATTTCAAGTTCATTCCGAAAATAAATACCAAACAAACGCTCAATGTATCTGTCGGTGGTGAAATTTCAACGCCGAAAGATTGTTGCCAACAGGAAATCGGAACCATCAAGTTCAAAAAAGTATATCTTCAAATCGGTCCTTTACCTGTATTTGTTACGCCCGAAGTGAAAATTTATTGCGGTGTTAACGCCAAAATCACTGCTGAACTTACTACCGGCGTTGAAACGACACAGAGTTTGAAAGGAGGTATCATCTATAACCGAACCACCGGCGCTCGGATAGTATCAGGCTTTGATTATTCGGGCAATTTCAACCGCCCCTCAATGAAATTTGAGGGAGAGACAGCAGTGTATATTAAGCTGGGACCTGGAATGACTATTTATAGTATAACCGGTCCTTCGATACCCCTCAAAACTTATCTGAAAGTCAAAGGAGAAGCCCAACAAGTATTATCCAGCCCATGCTTAAATCCCAAGTGGTCATTTGCGGCGACATTAGGGATTGATGCCGAATTTGAATGGAAACTCGGACCTTTGGAAAAAATTCTCGGTAAATGGGCGGATAAAATTGATTTAGATTATAAATTGGGTTTTATAAATTGGACACCCGCTAAATGGGAGATAGCTGATGGAAATAGCCTGTGCATGAATTTTGTACTGATTCCCGCAGGAACGTTTATGATGGGCAGCCCGAAAAGCGACATCTATGCTTACAACGATGAGAAGCCTCAGCATCAGGTTAGGGTCAGTTCTTTTTACATGCAGACAACCGAGGTAACGCAAGGTCAGTGGAAAGCAGTGATGGGTAGCAATCCGTCCTATTTCACAGCCTGCGGAGATAACTGTCCTGTCGAGAATGTCTTGTGGGATGATATTAAGGCATTCATTACCAAGCTGAATCAGAGAGGAGAAGGCACTTACCGGCTGCCTTGGGAAAAGGAATGGGAATATGCTGCAAGAGCAGGTACAAGCACGCTGTTTGCTTTCGGAAACTGTCTGTCAACGGATCAGGCAAATTATGACGGAAGATATCCGCTGTCCGGATGTTCCGATGGTCTGTCACGGGGAAAGACAATGCCTGTGATGAGCTTTGCTCCGAATGCTTTCGGGCTTTATGATATGCACGGGAATGTATGGGAAATGGTGCAGGATTGGTGTTGCAGTATTTATCCCGACATAGCTTTATCCTACCCCAATCCGTTGTTCCTGAAGGTTCTGCGGGGCGGCAGTTATGGCAGTCCCGCCGCGCATTGCCGGTCGGCGCACCGTGAAAGCTCGTTTCACCCTACACTTGACGTCGGTTTCCGCCTTGTGCGTGTGCAGTAGAGTGATTGTCTGAACCGGGATTTAGGGGATTAAGGGATTGCCGGGATTATCATCATCAGCCCCGAAATAAATTTCAGGGCTATAAGCCAAAGCAGGCTGAAGCCAGCTAATATCAGCCTGCTTCAGCGGGCTTGAGCTTTCAGCCGGGCGATTTATCGCTCGGTTGGGATTATCATCAATCTTGGCAATCTTCAAATCCTGAGAATCTTGGTTCAGGACAAAGATTAGGT
>DYRK01000099.1:0-5330 GCA_020718785.1 Desulfatirhabdium butyrativorans
ACATTTCTGTCTGACCTTTATCATGAACAGGCAAAAATGCCTGTTCTGCCGCTATAATTTATAAGATTTCATGAACAGACAAAAATGCCTGTTCTGCCGCTATGATTTATAAGATTTCAGGAACAGGCAAAAATGCCTGTTCCACCGCAAAAAAATTATAAGTCTTTAAGGTCGCTAACTTACCGGAAACAGTCTGATAATATGAATCGCTTATTTTTCCAAGCCGCGGCTTGGGAACACAACTGCAATCGGAGCCTGAATCCCGTTACGAAACAGGGGCTTCGTAACGAGAGAAACGATTTGCAGAATCGTTTTACCGTGCGCCGCTTTTGCTTCCGGAAATAACTGTTTTCACCGTCCGCAGCACAATCAGAAGATCCAGCGAGAGAGACATATTTTTCATATAAAAAAGGTCATAATTGAGTTTTTCGATGGCATCTTTCACCGACGCTCCGTAACCGTAGCTGACCTGCGCCCATCCGGTAATGCCGGGCTTGGCTGTAAACCGTGCGCTGTAATACGGAATGATGTATTCGAGTCCTTTTACAAAAAACTCGCGCTCCGGACGGGGGCCCACAAAACTCATTTCGCCTTTTAAGACATTCCATAGCTGGGGAATTTCATCCACCCGCCATTGACGGATAAATCTTCCCACACGCGTCACGCGGTCATCATCGGCTTTTGCCCAGACAGGACCGCTTTGTTTTTCCGCATCCGTTATCATGGAACGGAATTTGTGGATTTTATATTTCCTGCGTTTTTCTCCTACGCGTTCCTGAGAGAACAAAACCGGACCTTTGGAATCCAATTTTATCAGAACAGCGGTCAGAATAATCACCGGCAGCAACGTGAAAAGCATGACAGAGGACAGAGCAATATCCGTGGCACGTTTGGCAGAACGTATGAAAAAAGATTTCTGAAAGCCTTCGGAAAAAATAAGCCATTCGGGATTGATGTGTTCCACACTCAGTTTTCCCGTAAGCATCTCATAAAAGCTGTCCCCTTCAAGGACATCAATTCCGCTGATACGGCACTCCAGCAGTTCTTTGGTCGGAAATCCGGTCCGTCTGTTTCTCAGAGCCACAACCATTTTTCTGATATTCAGGTCATTTGCGATTTCGCACAGACCGTCATATTTTTTTCTATGAAGCAGAATTCTGCTTTTTTCATCCGAAAAACAACTGTCATCATCATCTTCCAATGCAATTCCTGCAAGTTCGTACCCGCAGTTTTTTCTCTGTCTCACTTCTTCCGAGATATTCCGCGCCAGTTCTCCGGACCCGAGAATCATGATTTTCTGGTTGAACACACCGCTGTTTAAAATCACCGTGCAGCAGAAACGCCATGATATAATAAAAAGCATGGCAAATCCCAGGGTCAGAGCAAAGAAAATTCCCCTTCCCACAATAACTTTGGGAAAAATAAAATAAATGCCCGAAAGAAAAATCGTCGCTGCCCCCAAAGCCTGAAGCAGCCGGACCCCGAGTTCGGAAAGGGTGTAGGTCAGGTTCAGGTTATATAGATCATTGTAGTAAAGACATATCTGACAGACAAAAGTGATCAGCATGATTTTCATACACAGCCGGATATCTGAAGCAAATGGCTTTCCCCACAGCAGAATCCAATGGGTAAACAGAATTGACGCGTAGATCACCGCGCCTTCGCCTATAACAAAAAAAACTTTCCGCACAGGGTAATATTTTTTTAATACTCTCAACATCTTTTTTATCCGTATAAAAAAATTATTTTCTTCTGATGTGTTTGCGGTACAGGCGGTATGTATTGCTGGTATCCGCCCAGTTGGTTATGATACCGAGAATTTTGTCTTTTCCAATAATATCTATCAGTTCGGCAACCTCTTTCCGCGGAGTGCTTCCGTATTTCACCACCAGCAGAACACCGTCAACCTGTCTTGCGATCACGCTGGTTTCTGCCGTGAGTTTGGGCGGAGGCGAATCTATCACGGTATAACGGTCATTATATCTCGACTGCACATCTTTCAGAAGTGCCGACATTTTTTCCGAAGACAGCAGTTCGGAAGGATTGTAAGGCGGTTTCCCCCCGGGCATGACTGTCAGCCGTTTGACACTGGTTTTAAGAAGCAGCGAGGACAAGGGTATATCCGAAGACAGATGCTCACTCAGCCCCGGAGCATCCCCGAACCCGAAACTCCTGTGAATGCAGGGCTTGTGCATGTCGCAATCCATAAGCAGCGCGTATTTGTTGTCAACATTCTGGGCAATGCTGATTGCCAGATTCGCGGATATGAAAGATTTCCCCTCGCCGGGAACCGCGCTGGTCACCATAATGGAACGCGGTGCCTCGCCAGAAGCAGGAAACAGAAGATTGGTTCTCAATATTCTGAACTGTTCGGCTTCAAATGACTGAGGTTTCAGGAGCATCACCAGAGTTCCGTCCATCTTGCTCTCGTCCGCCGAAAGCTCCGGGGGTACTGCCTGCATTTTTCCGTTTTCCGTTCCGTCCTGAAAATCGCCTCCGAAATCTTCATATCCGGAAAACTGTCTGTTATCATTACTATATGTATTGTTATCTGTTTTTTTGAAAGCAAACATTCTGCCCGGCAGCCCTATTATACCATCTGAACCCATTTTCTTCTGAATTTATCATATTTGCCGTATCCGTCAAATCCGTTAAGGATTATACCGACGATTTTTTCTTTTCCAAGCATGTCCACCAGATCCGCCACTAATTTCCGCGGGGTGCTTCCGTATTTCACAACTAAAAGAATGCCGTCAACCTGCCTTGCGATCACACTGGTTTCGGTCATGAGTTTAGGGGGCGGCGAATCAATGATGATATACCGGTTGCTGTAGCGTGATTTTTCTTTTTTAAGCAGGTCCGCCATCTGTTTCGAGGACAGGAGTTCGGAAGGGTTATAGGGCGGCTTGCCTGCCGGCAGCATGGTCAGCTTGTGTATCTTTGTCTTCAGAAACAGAGATGAAAGAAACACACCGTCTGAAAGATATTCGCTCAGTTCCGGAATATTGCCGAATTTTTTACGGTTCACAGCTTCAAAATGGCTTCCGTGGGAAAGATACTCGCTCAATCCCGGAACATCGTCGCCGAACCCGAAGCGGGTATGAAGACAGGGAGTCCGCAGGTCGCAGTCTATCAGCAGCACATATTCGCTGATAATCTGGGCAATGCTGATAGCCAGATTCGCGGCAATGAAAGATTTTCCCTCTCCGGGTATAGCGCTTGTGACCATAATTGTACGCGGCGATCTTCCTGAAATCGGAAACAGAAGGTTTGTCCTCAGCATTCTGAACTGTTCGGCTTCGAATGAATGCGGCTTGAGAAATGTTACAAAGTTCCTGTCCATCTTATTGTGTTCATATCTGTCCTGTACATCTATCTCGGAACCTTTATGGGTCGCCTCCGGCGGCGGGGTCTGTTTATGCGGTCTTATCAGCGGAAATATTTTGCCCAAGCGACTCACCTTCTTTCTTAGCCCTGATCACTCCGGCCGGGAATTGAGAAACTGAGTTTTTTTTAAAAAACCCGGTTTCCGGAATCCGGTCAGTTTACAAAGGTCGAAAAAAACGGAACATATTTTGATAATTTCCCCATGACATATTCTGTGCCTTTGGCGGCAAGTATTGCAAACATGCCCAGCAGCATGAAATCTATCAAAACAAAAAAAAGACTCAGACCCTGATCCAGTCTCTGTTTCAGCTTGTCAACCGAACGGTAATAGACATTGGGTATGGTTGCCAGAACAGGAATTTTCAGCAGAGATTCGATATCTTCGGGTCTTCTCAGGGAAGTGTCTAAAAGGTCCAGCAGAAAAATCAGCCCGCCGCCCAGTCCTATCCCCGCGGCAACAGACATCAGCAGCAGTTTCTTGACATCGGGCGACACGGGTTTCTGGGGAACTTTTGCCATATCCAGAATACGGAACCTTTCCCCTTTTGATTTTCTTTCCATGCTGACCGCAATATCGGCATCTAATTTTCTCTCCATCAGCGAATTATAGGAATCTTTGATCGTATCATAATCTCTTCGCAGAGTCATCAGTTCCTGTTCTCTTTTAGGAGTCTCTTCCACCCGCTTTTCATAAACAACGCTCCGGTTTACTATTTTTACGATATCTTCTTCAAGTATTTTTATCGCATTCTTCGATTCCTCATATTGCGTTTTTATCCCCTTGAGCTGTTCTTCTTTAAGTGCTTTATATTTGTCGGCAATCAGATCGCTTCTGGTTTTAGGCTTTGCAGCAACGGGAGACTCATCCGTTTTCTGCGATTCTTCTTTTGCAACAGTTTCTTCAAGATCGGCAACCATTTTTTTCATTTTGGCGAGATCAGGATGCTTTTCCGTGTATCTGGCAGTCATCTGGGCATACTGTTCTTTCAATTGACGCAGTTTCACCGCATTCTCAGGTTCTCTGACTGCCAGTGATGCCTCTTCCATGGCAAGGGCTTCGGGCGTGTAATTTTCTATGTCCCGCCGGAGTTCCGTCATCTGCGCTTCCAACTGGATCATCCTCATTTTCTCATCCCTGAGACCCTCCTGTTTGTCTCCCATCTGTTTCCTGAGACCTTCCAGCATACTCAGATTGGAAGCGAGCTGTTCGGGAAGACCGCCCATATATTTCATCCGGTATTCTTTAAGAGCCTCTTCCACGCTGATGAGCCGCTCCGCCTTGATCTTCAGTTCCTCCTGAAGAAAAACGCTCGCGCCGATAACCTCGGCTTCCATGACTTTGATACTTTCATCAATAAAGAAAGAGGCAAGCGTACTCACGGCTTTTGTAATTTTTTCAGGCTCCTTTCCGTTAAATGAAATTCTGAAAGAATCCGTCCCTTTCCTGCCACGGGTCACTTCGACATTGATATTTTTGCGGACCGCCTCGATTTTTTCTTCAAGAAGCATATTTTTGTATTCGGGTCCCGCATAGAGACCCGCTTCTTTTATGATACGTTCAAGATAGTTGCGGCTTTTTACCTGCTGGGTGATGGTGTTGACTCTCTGTTCGACCGGAACTTCCGAAAGCGGTTCCACATATTTGTCCGGGATACTTTTGGGTTCTATCAGGATTAAGGTGTCCGCGCTGTAGATTCTCGGCGTGGTGACTGAAACAAACATGCCTCCGATCATGGCAAGACAGAAGGAAACTATGAGCAGCCAGCGTCGTCTTAAAACCAGTTCGATGTAGTAGTCAACCTTTATTGACTTTGGGGCTTCTTCTTCGGGCATTGTCTGTCTCCTGTTTTTGGCTACCGGACAGGATAAGCGGCCTGCCGTAATGACTTATAATTTTTTCTATTAAGACGGCGGGTCAGACATTCTGTCTGACCCGCATCATG
>DYRK01000099.1:5430-11136 GCA_020718785.1 Desulfatirhabdium butyrativorans
TTCTGTCTGACCCGCATCATGAACAGGCAGAAATGCCTGTTCTACCGTAAAAAATATAATTTTTTCTATTAAGACGGCGGGTCAGACATTCTGTCTGACCCGCATCATGAACAGGCAGAAATGCCTGTTCTACCGTAAAAAATTAATCATCCGGAATAACATATTCCGACCATTGCTGACAAGAATTATCTGATTAAATTTTAAACTGCAGTCCTTCGGACAGATCAGGGAATTTCCGCAAAGCAGATTCCGGAAAACAGGACAAGGCTTTGTCATTTAACGGGATAAGCCTTTATTCCTTTTTTCCGGCAAGCTGCCTAAGCTCTTTTCCGGCTTCGATGAGTTCATTGTATGCGAGATGCAGGCGCATGGAAATATATTCTGTAAATATGCGGTACAATAAAAAGAGAATATCCGCTCTTTCATCCGATGACAGCCGGTTTGTGGCAGCAGAGGTGTCAATTGCCAGACACACGGTCTTGCCTTCGGCATACACCGAGGCAGACCGTGTCAGACCGTCCAAGATTCTCATTTCCCCGAACATTTCCCCGACATTGTCAATAATCCCGATGGAGATTCCCTCTTTTTCCACGCTGACCGTGCCGGACAGGAGAAAGTAAATCCACGGATCCGTATCTCCTTCGTTGATAATCAGTTCGCCATGTTCGTATTCCCTTATCCGGCTTAACCGGAGCAACTGCTTGAGATTTCTGGTTTCAAACTGTCTCAAGGGGGGAAGTGTCATAAGTCTTTGAATGTTCTGAACATTATCTTTGAGATATCTTGACTCGATCATTTTCATTCCCCTGCGGGACACGGGTTAAATCCGCCCTGCTCTCCGGATTGAAGCCGGCAGGGCGGGTGAAACCCACCCTACACAAGACAGTCTTTTGACAGATTCTCATCAAATTCGACCGGATAACAGCCGTCAAAGCAGGCTTTGCAGAAATGGTTTTCCGGGTTTTCAATGCCGGTGGATTGCAGAAGTCCTTCAAGGCTCAGATAATACAGCGAATCCAATCCCAAAAACTCCCTCAGTTCCCCGACAGTTTTCCGGGCTGCGATCAGCTCGCCTTTTGTTGAAAAATCAATACCGTAATGACAGGGAAAGCGATGGGGCGGACAACTGACACGCAGATGCACCCGTTTTACCCCGATTTCCCGCAATGCCTTGACTCTGGTTTTCGCTGTGGTTCCTCTGATGATGGAATCTTCAATGATAATAATTTCTTTTCCTTTCAGAAGGGAACGTACCGGATTCAGTTTGACCTTGACGCCGAAATCGCGCATACTCTGGGTGGGCTGTATAAAAGTCCTTCCCACATAATGGTTGCGTATCATGCCCATTTCAAAAGGAATTCCGGATTCTTTCGAATACCCGATTGCCGCGTAGTTTCCCGAATCCGGAAAGGGCATTACCAGATCCGCATCAACAGGAGCTTCCTGTGCAAGCCTTATACCATGGGCTTTCCTTGTCTGATAGACACTATGGTCGAATATGACACTGTCCGGTCTTGCAAAATAAATCAGTTCGAATATGCAGAAAGATTTCTGAGTCTGAACATGCGGTTGCAGACTTCGGATGCCGTTTTCGCTGATGATGACGATTTCTCCGGGATCAAGAGACCGTACAAATTCGGCATTCACCAGATCCAGCGCGCAGGTCTCGGATGCCAGCACATAATTGCCGTTAAGTTTTCCGAGACATAAGGGCCTGAATCCGTTGGGGTCCTTGATGCCGATGATCTCTCCCCGGCTTGTCAGCACCACAAAGGAATACGCACCCCTCAGTTTTGAGACGGTCCGGACAAGAGCTTCTTCAAAACCGTATTTCAGGTTTTTTACAAGCAGATGCAGAAAAATTTCGCTGTCCATAGTGGTCTGAAAAATAGAGCCTGTTTCTTCAAGCTCTTTTTTCAGTATATGGGCATTGACGATATTGCCGTTGTGTGCAACCGCATAAGATTTTTTCCTGTGACGGACAGTAAAAGGCTGGGCATTGGAAAGAATCGAACTTCCGGTAGTGGAATACCGAACATGCCCGATTGCGCTTTCTCCTTTCAGTTCTTCGAGATGCGACATATCAAAGACATCGGGAACAAGGCCCATGCCTTTATGTGCCACAATAGCGTCTTTCCGAGCCGCCGCAATGCCTGCGCTCTCCTGCCCCCTGTGCTGAAGCGCATATAAACCGAAATAGGTTGCCTTTGCCGCTTCGGGATGCCCGTAAATACCAAATACACCGCAAGCCTCACGCGGCTTTTCGTGATAGATCATTTCAAAATTGTCTCCGAATAGAAGGACGATTTTGCAAATCGTCCGTATTGATAAAACGATTTTCAAAATCGTTTTACTTCAAATTATATTCCTGAATGGCTTTCACTGAAAGCCTTTTTTCCATCAGGGATGCAATCCCTTTGGATATGGCCGTGGCACCGGCGATGGTGGTCGCGTAGGGAATGCCGAATTTTATGGCTGCACGGCGGATCAGGTATCCGTCGTCTCTTATTCCCGCGCCGGGTCCGGTATTGATAATCAGCTGGATTTCCTTATTTTTGACAGCATCCACCACCGACGGTCTGCCCTCTGAAACCTTGTTGATAATTTTGCTGGGAATGCCCTGATCGTTTAAAAACCGCGATGTTCCCTGTGTTGCCGCAATGGAAAATCCCATATTGTAAAAACGGGAGGCTGCCGGAAGAACAGCTTTTTTATCACTGTCCTGAACGCTGATGAAAACCGTACCCGGAAAAGACAGTTTCTGACCGGCTCCCAACTGTGCTTTTGCATAAGCGAGACCGAATTCCGAATCAATGCCCATGACCTCGCCGGTGGATTTCATTTCCGGTCCCAGAAGAGTATCCACGTCCGGAAAACGGTCGAAAGGAAGAACCGCCTCTTTTACCGAAATATGTTCCGGAATAACCTCATGAGTCAGTCCCAATTCTGCCAGCGTCCGCCCCAGCATGACCTTTGTTGCCAATTTTGCCAGCGGAACACCCGTGGCTTTGCTCACAAAAGGCACGGTTCTCGATGCTCTGGGATTGACTTCGAGAACAAATAACTGCCCGGACTTTATGGCATACTGGACATTCATCAGCCCCACGACATGCAGTTCCGCGGACATGCTTTTTGTTGCAGCGCTGATTTCCTCAAGTATGGGAGAGCTTAGACTGTAAGGCGGAAGAACACAGGCGGAATCCCCGGAATGAACCCCCGCGGCTTCAATATGTTCCATAATTCCGCCGATGACCGTGATGTTTCCGTCCGAGATGGCATCAACATCAACCTCAATAGCATCTTCGAGGAATTTATCAATGAGTACAGGATGTTCGGGTGAAGCAAGAATCGCCAGCCGCGTAAAATTTTCCAGTTCTTTCCGATTGTAAACAATTTTCATAGCCCTTCCTCCCAGCACGTAGGAAGGGCGGACAATGACCGGATATCCTATTGCATTTGCCACAACAGCAGCTTCTTTCACATTCGTAGCCGTTCCGTTTGCCGGCTGTACAAGTTTCAGCTTTTTCAGCATGGCTGAAAAAAAGCGACGGTCTTCGGCACGGTCAATGCTTTCCGGCTGAGTACCGAGAATCGGAACTCCGGCTTTATGCAACGGCACCGCAAGATTCAGAGGCGTCTGTCCGCCGAACTGTACAATGACTCCGTAGGGCTTTTCTGTTTCGACAATATGCAGTACATCTTCGCGTGTCAGCGGCTCAAAATAAAGCTTGTCCGATGTGTCATAATCCGTACTCACGGTTTCGGGATTGCTGTTGACCATGATGCTTTCGATTCCCTCTTCTCTGAGGGCAAAAGAGGCATGGACGCAGCAGTAATCAAATTCGATGCCCTGACCGATTCTGTTGGGACCGCCGCCTAAGATCATCACTTTTTTCCGATCCGAAACTCTTGCCTCATCTTCGGTTTCATAAGTGGAATAATAGTACGGCGTCGAGGCTTTGAATTCTGCGGCGCAGGTATCCACTAATTTGTAAACCGGACGAATCCCAAGCGATTTCCGATATTTTTCCACTTCATCTTCACGCGAGCCGGTAATATGAGCCAACTGAATATCCGAAAATCCCCAAGCTTTTGCCTTTCTCAGCAGGTCGGGCCAAACCCGCCTTATCCCCTTGTCGGCGATAAAATGGGTCTCATCCCTCCCGGATTGCCTGATTTCCTGTTCCAGATCAAGTATCTGTTTGAACTGATAAAGAAACCAGGGATCAATATCGCTTGATTTGTATATGTTTTCAACAGATATTCCGTTCAATAGCGCGTGGCGCAGATAAAAAATCCGCCGGGAATTGGGAGTCGCCAGTTTCTGCTCGATTTCAGACAAAGACGGCGGTTCTGTTTCCGGGTCTTTCCCGTCCGCGCCGAAACCGTAACGCCCGATTTCAAGAGATCGCAGTCCCTTCTGAAAAGCTTCCTTGAAAGTTCTGCCGATGGACATGGTTTCACCCACGGATTTCATGGCGGTAGTCAGATAATCACGCGTTTCGGGAAATTTTTCAAAAGTCCAGCGGGGAATTTTGACCACGCAGTAATCCAAAGTCGGTTCGAATGAGGCCATGGTCTCGCCGGTAATATCATTGGGGATTTCATCCAGCGTGTATCCCACAGCCAATTTCGCGGCGATTTTGGCAATAGGATATCCCGTGGCTTTGGACGCAAGAGCCGAGCTTCGGGAAACTCTGGGATTCATTTCCACAATGATCATTTCGCCGGTTTTGGGATGAACGGCAAACTGGACATTGGAACCGCCCGTATCCACACCGATTTCCCGCATGATTGCAACAGCCGCATTCCGCATGACCTGATATTCTTTGTCGCTGAGGGTCTGAGCCGGCGCGACTGTGATGCTGTCGCCGGTATGGATTCCCATGGGGTCTATATTCTCAATGGAGCAGATAATACAGACATTGTCGTTTTTATCCCGCATGACTTCCAGTTCGTATTCTTTCCAGCCAAGTACCGATTCCTCGAGCATGATCTGTCCGATAAGGCTGGCATCCAGACCTGATTTTGCCAATAATTCGAGGTCTTCCGGGTTGTAAGCCACGCCGCCGCCGGTTCCGCCAAGCGTAAAACTCGGTCGGACAATGATCGGATATCCGATGTCGTCGGCAACAGCAAAGGATTGTTCCATAGCGGTTGCAATGCCGCTTTTGGGAATACGAAGCCCGATTCTGTGCATTGCCTGCCGGAAAAGGTCACGGTCTTCGGCTTTCCTGATGGCTTCAACCGATGCCCCGATCATTTCCACGCCGAATCTGTCTAAAACACCCATACGGGCGACTTCGATGCCGGTATTAAGTCCGGTCTGACCGCCCAGTGTAGGAAGAAGGGCATCGGGTCTTTCTTTTTCGATAATCATGGCGACAATCTGAGGCGTGACCGGTTCGATATAAGTCCGATGCGCGGTTTCAGGGTCGGTCATAATGGTAGCAGGATTGCTGTTGACCAGGACAATTTCATAACCTTCTTCTTTCAAGGCTTTGCATGCCTGAGTCCCGGAATAGTCAAATTCGCAGGCTTGGCTGATGATGATCGGTCCCGCGCCGATGATGAGGATTTTTCTGATGTCGGTTCGTTTCGGCATTGTTGTTTTAACACTCTGAATTATAAATTATTTTCGGATTGCTCATTCCCATCGTTTTGGCTCATTTCATCAATGATCCGGTCTGCTTTTTCCTGATTCCA
>DYRK01000099.1:11236-13942 GCA_020718785.1 Desulfatirhabdium butyrativorans
CGGCATCGTCTTTTTCCATTGAAAATTTTTCTTTCTCTATAAAATCATTCATAATTTTCTGACATGCTCCGATCAGATCAATAAGATCAATTCCTTCGCCGAACCAGTCCGGGCTGTAGTTTATAAGCTGATTGATCTCTCTGACTTCATACTCATGCAGATCGGCAACGTGCTTTGCCAGAATTGCAGGCTGTCCCGTAGCAAAACCGCCGTAAATCTTTCTTACCGCTCTCCCGTTGATAATAACCACATCATCGCCTTGAAAAAACTTCATTTAAAAAACTCCTTTCCAGTTTAACAGCTTGTCCGAATTTTTCTGATTTCCTCCAAAGACAAACCGCTTGCCTGAGCAGCCTGTTCTTCCGTCAATATTCCCGTTTTAAGAAAATTTGCCGCTGTTTCCCTGCGTCCCTTTTCAATTCCCTTTTCAAGCCCTTTTCCATATTCCTCATCCATAACCTGCCGGAAACTGTATTCGTCTTTCATGACGGCATATTCTTTCGGCGTGATCAGGTCTTTTTCGATCAGATCGAAAACCCTGCGAATCACCGGATGCCGGTATGCGGATTCGTCCACGGTTCCGTCAAGACTGTCTTCTATTGCCAGCATCCATTCCCGGTAGGGTTCGGGCGTTTCGCCGTTCACATATTTGGGGCAGATACAGATTATTTTATGCGGTATTTCCCCGTAGGGAATGCCTTTCAGATCAACGGGATCGAAACTCGTTATGCCTATATCTTTTTTATGTCTGTCTCCCGAAGTCAGAACAACCAGCGTGAACACCTTTGCAGCCGGCTCATAATTTTTTGAATCCGCAATCATTTCCATCATGGCAGCGCAGTGGTAATACAGAAAGCGGTGGTAATGATCCGGATAGCGGATGTGCTGAATATCCACGATCACCCGGTTTTTTTTGTCTTCGGCAAAAAGATCGAAGCGGGTATCCACTTTTCCCATCTGCGGGCTGAAGGATTTTTCCGTCTCCACACGGTCGATATCCATTTCAATTCCCAGAAAGTCATACACAAAGGCTTTGAATATTTCCGGAACAGAAAAAGCTTTTTTGAAAATCACGCCGTAGCGCAATGAGGCGACTTCTTTCATACCCGGCTCCCCTTTCTTTCCGCTTATTTTTTCATCAGCTTTACAAACTCGCCGAACATATACTGCGCGTCATGCGGTCCCGGCGAGGCTTCAGGATGATACTGCACCGCGATGACCGGATATTTTTTATGTCTGAATCCTTCCAGCGTATTATCATTAAGATTGATATGGGTGATTTCAAGGTCTGCATCCCCGAGCGTGTCAGCGTCCACCGCGAAACCGTGATTCTGCGAGGTGATTTCAATCCTTCCGGTCAGCAGATTTTTCACTGGCTGATTGATTCCCCGATGTCCGAATTTCAGTTTATAGGTTTTTCCGCCAAAGGCAAGTCCCAGCAACTGATGCCCCAGGCAAATCCCGAACATGGGACAGCCTGTCAGAGACCGTATGGTTTCAATGGAGTATGTGACCGGCTCCGGATCCCCGGGTCCGTTGGAAAGAAAAATGCCGTCCGGCCGCATTGCCTTTACCGTATCCGAATTTGTGGAAGCAGGAACGACAATCACTTCGCATCCTGCCGCGTCAAGGCATCTCAGAATATTGTATTTGATTCCGAAATCAAAAGCAACCACCGCATGTTTTTTCCCTCTGTGTTTCCATATCCCCGAATCCGATATGCTGTGCATCACCTGCGGTCTGCCGTCTGCCCAATAATAAGGCACCGATGTCGTAACCTCTTTGGCAAGGTCCTGTCCCACCATGCTCGGAATCTCACGGGCCCGTTTCACAAGTGAAGCCGGATCGAGGTCTTCTGTGGAAATAAAAGCACGCATTGCTCCGGAGTCGCGGAGATGTCTTGTCAATGCACGGGTGTCTAATTCTTCGACGCCCATAATGCTTTGTTTTTTCAGATAATCCCCAAGAGTTGCCGCGGATCTGAAATTGCTCGGAAACTGCTGATATTCTCTGACCAGAAAAGCGGAGACCTGTATCCGGTCTGATTCGATATCTTCGGCGTTGACGCCGTAGTTTCCTATCAGAGGATAGGTCATGGTTACCATCTGCCCCCGATAGGAAGGATCGGTGAGAATCTCCTGATAACCGGTCATGCCGGTATTAAAGACGATCTCGCCCCAGGCTTCTCCGGGTCCGGTAAAAGAACGGCAGGGAAAAATACGTCCGTCTTCAAGTGCTAAAAGTGTTTTCATGGTGACAATTCAATATATGTACCGGGACAAAAATTTTCCGGTATTTTTAAAAACTGAGTTTTTTGAAAGAAACTCAGTTTTTCCCGTTCTGCTGTGTCCGAAAATATATGCCGGGTACATATCAGTTAAAGTGAAAAAAATTCCTGAGAGGCAATCCGTCTCAACAAATAGCCGTCATCGGCAGGACATATCATTTTATCAAAAGGAATTTTCCGTCGCTGTTTATGTCAGGATTTTCTGCCATCCGCCAATCTGTCTTTTACAAATTTTTGTTTGTATGCCATAATCTGCGGCGATATTCAAGTTTTTTTCAGCAATTCTCATTTTGACGTAAAGCGGGTTTCAAACCCGCTTTTCTCGTTCCCAAGCCCCGGCTTGGGAACGCGCTTGCCGGGGAAGCCCCGGCTTCCCGTGACTGGAGACGGTCCGAAGCCGGGGCAGATGCGTTCCCAAG
>DYRK01000100.1 GCA_020718785.1 Desulfatirhabdium butyrativorans
CTCCGCTGAAATCAGCCTGCACCTGTCCGTGATCAATTCTGTCTCTGCGGATTCCGTGACGGGCAAGAGCGGCAACAGCAGCCTGCAATGCCGAATAATATGCCCGGTTCGCACAGGCATTGAACAGTCCGCTGTCAAAACAGACCTGTGCGGCGGCAAGATGTTCTCCCCTTCTCTTTCGTTCCGAATAATATGAACGATTTTTCCTGTACTGATATTGACTTTGACTGACGGGACATCCGGAGGTGAAGTCGGATACCCTAACGAGGATTCACGGCTTTTTGTGAGAGACATTCCCCCATTTCATACAGAACATCCGGGCAGAGGTCTATGCCGTTATCCCATTCCACCGTGTCAAATTCGGTGTTCAGCCTGACTTTGGCAAAATAATCCGGGTTCAGCAACTCCCTGAATTTGCTGTCCGGAGACATGGACCATTCCATGAGTCTGCTTTCCAAATCCACCCTGACAATCTCACCCGTATTGAAAAAAAGCGTCAGACAGAAAGGAACGGCTTCTTTTATTTCTCTGACCAAATGAATCATATCCGATCTCCTATTTCAATGGCTTGATTCTCTGGAAAACCGGATGATTTTTCTGTGCTTCATTCCAGTTTTCCATCAGTTCATTCTCATGTAATTCAACCCAATCCTGTACCAGACGCAAAGCCCTTCTCGGCAGAGTGCCTCTGATCATTTCCCCTGTTCTGATATTGATCAGCCCGATATCTTCCCCGTATTTGGCATGGCAATGAGGCGGGAGATGATCCTTGGCGAACATATAGATCACAATTCCGTAAAATCTGCTTAATTCAGGCATAAAATCCCCCATGTTATACTGCCCCTCGGCATATTTTGCGCTTTTAAAATCCGCCGTAAAACGGTTTTGCAAACCGTTTCTCCGCAAAAACGATTTGCAAAATCGTTTTACAGAAGCGCAAATTATGACGGTAGGCAGTATATTCAAATTCATCTTCCCGGTCGTCCGCCGTCATTCCGGAAATTCCGAATACCTGATACTCAAAACATCCTTTTTCCAATTCTTCAAGGATTCGGTATGCTTCATTGAGGATAACCCTCAGACCTTCTTCAATTCCGCCTTTATAAATGACTGTTTCATTTGCAGCATTCGGGAGTCCGGATGCACGGGCTACGGCATTGGCAAGTCTTCCGAAGAAATCCCTTTTGTTCTGCCCGTCTATCAGATCGGATTATGACAGCGGCAGAAATATAAAAGAAAGCGATCTAAGGTGTCAAGAAAATAAACCCCGGTTGAAAAATGACAGTCATTTTTTTATCCTTGCGGCAAGCCCGTTGAGCAAAGCATTCAAAGCAGTCCTCAGCACCTGCGGCATAGTATCGGAAGCAGCAAAATCCTGTGCATTTTCGATTTTATGCCCTGCGATCTCCTCGGAAACCTGATTGCACCAGTTTCTGAAAAAAGTCAGGTCCGCAATCAGCCCCTGTTCATAATGATCGCTCACGGCAAAAGAAGATTCGAGAAAACCGGCATAACGCGGTTCAAGCAGGATGTTTTCCAATCCGGCAGCCAGATCGCTTTTTTCAAGCCCGCATTCGGCAATCAGTCCCGAAACCGTGATGTTACGCTCTTCGAGACGTTCGAAAATATCTCGATTTTTTATTATACCGTTTTGTTTATAAACAGCTTCCCGAACCCCTTCATATACGGCTTTGGCAATCAGTTCCCCCATTTTGGTATGCGCTCCGGCAAGATCAATGGCTTTGCCGCTTCCCTGTACTACTATGATATTGTCAGTGCCGGTTCCGGTAGCAGCATTCAGCAGCGGCGTATAAGTGCTGCGGATATCCATGTCCCAGAGCGCGGCGGTCTTGGCTTCGGTCGCGGAAATGACTGCTCCGGACATGGCTCTGTCCGTCAGTTTCATATTGCTCAGAAGAATGATATTGACGGTTCCGGGTTCATAATAACTCCCGGTATCTTTTGACATTCTGACTGCATTGGATTTCACTCCGGCCGTTACCAGCGCGTACACTTCCATATCTCTGAATTTCCGGGAGCGGACAGAAAGATTGTCCATATCCGCGCCGGTGAAAAGAAAGACGCTGTTTTTTTCACTTCTGTCTAATATCTTGTATAAGCTGTCTCTTGATTTTTCAAATCCGATTTTATGATAAAATGACCATACCTGCGGCGGCGAATAGCTGTTGCCAACGAATCCGACGCCTTGCCGAAATCCTTCCAGAGTGGAGACCACGGACAGGGGCGCGGTGAATTCTATGCTCAGGGTTTTGTGGACAAAGTCATTGAGATAACTGTGAATGACTTCAGCTTTTTTCACATAATTCAGATCAAGAGAAAGCGGAACTGATTTGACAGCATGATCTTTGACAACCTGATTTTCTTTGATTTCAAATTCATCGCCGTATATCCGCGATGCCAGCCATGAGACAAAATATCCGGCTCTGCTTGATGCTCTGCATGTCAGATCGCAGGGAAAATAAAATATCCTGCTGTTTTTTACTGCATCCGCATCCTTCCATCCGGGCTGAGAGAAAAATTTCTCGGCAAGTTTTTTGTCGCTCTCGCATCCGTAAACAATCTGCGGGTTGAACTTCAGCCATTCTTCCATAGTGACTGCAACGATTTTTCCCTTTTTGTTCAGAACAGGTGGAATGCCGCCTGCGAGTCTGATATATTCGTTCTGAAAAGAGTCATCTCCCGGGGTCATCATCTGAGTTCCGCCCATCAGCCGGATCACTCTTTTTCTTCGGGATTCGGGAATGCCGGCAATTTTCCGGGAGATAATTCCAATCTCTTCTTTTATGCTCTCGATGAGCCGGGCTGCCTCCTTTTCCTTATCGAAAATCTGACCCAGCAGTCCTATAGTATCATAAATTTCGGAAATACTGTTCGGTTCAAGACAGACCAGCAGGCAGTTTCCGAATGTCTCTGCCACTTTTTTTTTCTTGTTCCCAAGCCCCAGCTTGGGAACAAGAGTAAAGATCATATCCGGCTGAAGCGCTTCTATCTTCTGCAAAGACGGAGAGAAAAATCCGCCGACTATTTCTTTTTGTGAAGTATCGGGCGGATAGGTATCATGGTGAGTCAGACCCATGACCGCATCCCCGGCTCCGAGTTCAAATATTATCTGCGTAATGCCCGGCACGAGCGAAACCACACGGGACGGACTTTTCTCCACCGTAATACTATTGCCCTCAGCATCTTTGAAATGTACCGGATAAGACAATGAATCTGCCGCGGTCATAAAGATAAGAATGAGAATAAGTAATGCTTTTTTCATCTGTATTCTTTTACTTGAAATATTTTGGTTTACTCGTAGGGTGGGTGGAGCGCAGCGAAACCCACCACAGTCTTGAAACATAGTCGGAGTTGAAACATAGCTAAAAGGTGGGTTTCGCTGCGCTCCACCCACCCTACGGATAAATCTGCATTCAGCAAAATGTTACTGTACCTGAAAATTAATCCTATTGTGCTTGGGAATAACTTTCCCCGTTTTCATACCAATGCCGGATATAGCGCGTCGTCATAGTCGCGGTATCTTCCTCCGCAGGGCTGCCGGTATAGGGATATGCGGAAATTACTCTGATCTCAGGCACAGAGACATGGAAGAAATTCACATCTGTACGCCCGCTGCGGTCAAACCAGATTTTGACAAATACATCGGGATTCTGCCCGCTGCCCCAGTTGACATCACCCGGATCGGCGTAGAAATGCCCGTAAATGACTTCATCTCCGCCCTGGGTTTTTTCTCTTCCGCCCTCTTTCCACAAGGCTTCGATTTCTCCTTTTTCCTCGGTCTTTATGACCGCTCTGATCCACAGCTTGTCCGTGACATAATAGCCCGGTACGACTTCCTCGCAGAACACAATCTTGTTGGGATTCAGATTCGTAGAAATACTTTCGTCAATCGTGTCGCTTGCCGTATTGACAATATCAATTCTGGCATCGGTATGATTGCAGACCCACAACATCTTGTTTTTATCAGGATAAACCCCGCTGTCCATGCCTGAAATACTTTTATTGTCAAGCCCTGCCACAATATTTCCCGCTGTTCCTGCCGAGGGATTGAAAGTGCGGACCGAACCTTTGTCTGCATCTGTATAGACTGTGATATAGCCTTTGGTCGGAGAAATAATTGCCATGCCAGAGATATTTCCGCCATACAGAGGAAGTCCGTCCGCGTCATCGTCGAGAATGAGTTTTGTCTCATAAGTATCCGGATTGATGCTGACAATACCGCCCGAATATTCTGCGGGTTTGCCGGACCAGGCACTCTCATACCCGCCTGTGCCTTGGACATAGAGCATATTGTTTTCCGAGAGATAAGCAGCAGCCCCGGGATTTTTGACAGGAAGCGGAATCCCCTTTACGCCGTCTTCATTTTTTATCCCTGTAGTTATTTCCTTGTCCGTAGTCACATCGAACACGGCAATATACGCGGTGTTTGTCAATGCCCAGCCCTTACTCTGATCGTATCGGATGAGCGATATAAAGAGTTTTCCCTTTGCAACGATTCCGCTGTTCATTTCGGGATTGCCGTCCGAATCCGCATAGCTGCCGAGATCGAGTTCTCCGATTTTGAATTCGGATTCTTTAGTTGCCGAAGGATTGACAATCCATGCTTTGGTGCTGCCCATACGGAGGATATAGGCTTTTTCCGCGTTGACAAAAATCAGTCCCTGCGGATTGCCGGTTCCCTTGTCTTCGGGACTCAGAGTGGAAAACTGCCAGATCGGTTTATCCGGAGAGGCAATGTCGAATTTCGTCACATTGTCTCCGTTATACCGCTCTGTCCGATAGAAATATCTTCCATAAGCATTCACAGTGATGTCCGAAATTGTCGGCAGCAGATTATTCCGCACAGTCCGGGGCCCGCCGGCCGGATCAACCGATATGACCGAATGCGCGCCGCTGGAGTAGTCATTTGCAACATTTGCCGAAACTGCCGTCTGAATCACTTCGGAATACGCAAAACTTCCTGTAAACAGAAATGCCAGCAGCAAAGCCGCAGTCAAAAGACAAGGCTTTTTCCCGAAACACAAAACATTCTTCATCATAACCATTCTCCTTAGTTTTAAAAAGTTGTTCTACATATAAACCGCGCCGCACCGGGGTGCGGTGATCCTGCTCAGAAACTGTATTTTACGGTCAAAGAATAAGACCTTCCGGGCAAAGGATAGCCGTTGAAATCCTCATACTGATTGTCTCCGATATTTTCGGCTTCAAAGGTCAGCAGCGCAGATCGGAAAAGCCATGAAATCCCCGCGTTGACTTCTTCTTTGTCCTCGGCTTCGAGTAAATTGGCAGTATCATAATACAGGTCTTTTTCTGCCAGATATTCGGCGTATAATTTGAAATCTCCGTATCTTGCCTCGATTCGTGTCAGATAGGATTTTTCAAAACGTCCCGGCAGTTTCTTTCCGTCAAAGGCAGGAATTTCGCTCTGATTCTCCGTGTCCTGCCAGGAAGCGTTTGCAATCAGACGGCAATATGTCAAAAATTCCATACTGAATTCCGCTTCTATTCCTTTGATACAGGAACTCGAAATATTGACGGATTTTCCTATGCCTCGGGAATTGTATGAACGAGTAATCAGATCATCCGTGTCGCTCAGAAAGCCTGTGAGACTGAAGGAAATCCGTTTCAGCCGCTCATCATCGCTGTTCCGGCTGATTTCAAAACCCATATCGAAATTGCTTCCTTTTTCAGATTCCAGTTCCATATTTCCGGTAAAAAACCCGCGGTCCCCGAAAAGCTCGAAAAAAGACGGCTCACGGGCATATCTCGCCGCATTTGCCTTGATCGTCAGCCAGTTCGCAGGGCAGTATTTCAGACCGATCTGAGGACTGAAGTTATCTTCGTCTTTTGTTTTTTCATCCAGAGAAGCTCCCCAGATGCTTATTCCGGCTTTGAGTTCGTCTCTGAGAAATGTATAGCGAAGCGCAGGCGTAAGAATCAATTTTCCGTCAAATAGAATAAAACTGTTCTGAAGCCCGATTGAAAAGACATTTCTCCTGCTTTCTTTGGGATTCTGCGCCTTGAGAAGATCACGGGGATCATAAGCCTCATGTCTAAGTTCCGATGTGAAGCTCAACATATTGTGTTCTGTAAGCCATTCGAGAAAAACGCCGGCATCATAATGGCTTGTGATATATTTGCTGTGCTGTTCTCCCAGCCCTACGTGGCCGCCCCTGTCATCATATTCTTCTTCCTGCCGGGAATAATTCGCACGCGTATTTATATTAAAATGGTATGGTCCTAAGTTATTGGTAATAAGATTCAGGGTGGCAATATTTCTTTCGGTGTCAAATGATGTTGCGGTTTTATCGCTGTTATTCCAGCCGGGCAAGCCCTGATCCTTTGAAAACCATTGGTCGGAAAAATCGAGGCGGACATCATCGCTGAAATCATAGCCCAATTTGGCAAGGATATTTTTCTGATCAAACTGAGCATTGTTCCGCTCTTCTGTTCTGTCGTCTGCTGTATTCCATTGTGTGCTGTTATCATTGACAAACTCGAAGTCATTGTCAGAACTCAGATAATCGGCAGAAATGAGACAATCCCATTTTCCGGGTTTGTGATTGAGAAATCCGGAAAATTTGTTCATGCCGAATGAACCGTATCCTGCACTGACGCTGGTATTCGTTCCCTGTCCGGATCGCCGGGTTCTGATATTTACAGCCCCGCCCACAGAGGCTTTGCCGAAATTGACCGGCGTGACTCCCCGGTAAATCTCGATGGCTTCGACATCCGAGAGCGAGATGTTGCTCAGATCAACGCCTCCGCCGGACGCGTCATTGAGCAGAATCCCGTCCATAAATACCATAACCTGCTCGCTTGAGGCGCCGCGCAGCGAAACCGTGGAAAAACTTCCCAATCCTCCGGACTGACGGATCTGCACGCCTGCTTCTTTTTCAATAATTTCAGACAGATTCTCTGTCTTTCCTTCAAACTGCTCCCGTTTTATGACAGAGACATGGACCGGAGTCTGTTCCATATCCACATCCCCGGTTTTAAAGGGAAGTTCGGGCTTTTCCGCGGTTACCACAACCGTGTCCAACATGACCGGCTGGTTTTCAGCCCGTGCATATCCGTTCCCAAGATTGAGGAGAACAAAGAAAACAATCTGAAATAATAGAAAATTATCTGATTTTATATTTTTGATTTTCATTATGCAAAAAAAATCCCCGGACCGAAATGAATCGCTCCGGGGATGTCCCTTTTTTATCCTCGAAATCTTTGCCGTGCCTCTGTCCGCGGAGTACGACACCTTGATATTTTGCATTTCAGGCAGGTCTTCTGACTCTCGGATCATCCTGCTTGCCGCGCCTTCCCGTTCAAATCATGCAACAGTGGCATTCTGCGGTTTTAGTCCCCGATCACAGCGACGGGCTCGTTCCCGGTTTTCACGGAATTCCCTGTTAGGCTCTTATAGACTTCCAGAAATTGAATTTCACTGCGTTATCGGCCGGAGATATACGGAAAAGTATTATCTCCTCCCTGCTGCCTTGTGAAATTAAATTTCTGGAAATCTATATATGAGCGCCTGCAATGCTTAAAGTCTGAAAAAGCTTTTAATTCATGGTTTGAAAAATGTCAAGAAATATTTTGGCACCGGTTCAAAAATTTCGGTTGACCTGCTGCGGACCAATCCACCTGACTCATATTCTCAGCGGGTAAAACGACTTTGCAAGTCGTTTTTTTTTATCCAAAAGGACGACTTGCAGAATCGTCATCTTAATAAAACGATTTGCAAAATCGTTTTACTATAGATATGACAACTTTTTGAATCTTGTCATATCTTATCGGAAACCGTTTTGAGAATATAAAGCACTTCTGCCATGCCGATTTTCCGATCTCCGTTCACGTCTCCCGATACAAATACAGGCTGATACGGTTCCATGCCTGAAATCACCTGCAATCCGAGAATTGCATCACCGATATCGGCATCTCCGTCATCGTCAATATCTCCCGGAATCAAAGCGTCTTCCGGCGGCATATTTTTATCCTCAGTCTTTTCGGAATCAGATACTGCCGGCTCTTCAGGTTTATCGCCGATGTTCTCTGAGACATTCACGCCGGAGTCAGTTTTTTCAGAATCAGATACCGTAGGCTCTTGAGACTGACCGCCGATGTTATCTGAGGCATTCACGGTGAAATTCCTGACCGCCATTGCGCCGTACATATCCTGAGCCTGAAGCTGAAACGTATAAATGCCGATTTCTACAGGCGTTCCGCTCAGAATGGCTGTGCCGTCACCCTTATCGCTCAGTGTGAGCCATTCAGGAAGCCCTGAAGCTGTAAGCGTCCGGGAGTCGCCGTCATCCGGATCAGCGGTTATGACCGTATAAGTGAACGGCTCATTTTCTCTCGCGTCAGCGGCTGATGTACCTGCAAATCTCGGAGCATCGTTTTGCGGCGCAATTGTGACACATACCGTCACGCTGTCTGTCAGTTCTCCGTCAGAAACCTGAACGTCGAAACGGTCTGCGCCGTTATAATCGGCTTGGGGAATATAGCCGATGGCTTTGGTGTAGCCGGTTCCGCCTGCGTAAGCTGTTCCGCTGAGAGCAGATTTGCTGATGCTCCATGTGAGAATATCGTTATCCGGATCACTCGCGTTGAGAGTCAGTTTAAAAGGCTGAGGCAAAGCGTCTTCATCCATAGAGGCAAGCCTGCAATTGTCCCATCCGACTTCCTCGCAGATTTGGCTGCAACTGCCTTCGACTTTCGGCAAAATAGAAACATACACCATAATCGTATCGCTGAATTCGCCGTCGGAAACCCGGACTTCAAACTGATCTTTGCCGCTGTAATCCGGATCCGGAACATAACTGACCGTCTGAGAATTTCCGGTTCCGCTTGCGTCGGCAGCACCGTTTTCAGGCAAAGAAACCATATTCCATGTCAGCATATCGCCGTCCGGATCGCTTGCATTCAGCGTGAGACTGAATTTTCTCGGAATTCCGTTTTCATCCATGGTCACTGTGACAGATTCGCCCTCGGCAATCACGGTCGGGTCATTTCGGGAACTGATGTTCACATAAACAGTAATCGTATCGGCGAGTTGTCCGTCGGAAACCCGTACCGCAAACTGATCTGTTCCGCTGTAAGCGGTTTTGGGAACATAAAGAACTTCCGCAGAGTTTTCAGCAGCAATGACTTCACTCTTGCCGTTTTCGGGAAGCGTGACAATCTCCCACGTCAGGGGATCGGCATCCGGATCACTCGCGTTGAGAGTCAAAGTGAAGGCTTTCGGCGAACCGTCTTCATCCATATCCACGGTCACGCTTTCTCCTTCGGCAATCACCGGCGAGTCATTCTGTGCAGCTATAGTTATATTCACAGTAACAGTGTCCGTGAGTCCGCCGTCGGAAACCTGTGCCGTAAAACTGTCTCTGCCGTTATAATTCGGATTGGGAACATAGCTGATTGCTTTGGATATACCCGTTCCGCTGACAAAAGCGGTTCCGTTTGCGGCAGATGAAACAATGCTCCAAGTCAGAACATCATTATCCGAGTCACTGGCGTTGAGAGTCAAAGTAAAGGGCAAGGGAGAAGCGTCTTCATCCATAGCTACTGTTACCGTTTCTCCCTCGCTGATTACGGGCGGATCGTTTTGCGAAGAGACATTCACATAAACGGTTGCAGCGGCTGTCAATTCTCCGTCTGAAACCTGTACTGCGAAACTGTCTGCGCCGTTATATCCGGCTATCGGAATATAAGCGGCAGATGCTGAGTTTTGTGATCCGCTGACAGAGGCTGTTCCATGACCCGCTGCTGTGAGAATACTCCATGCAAGAGCATTTCCGTCAGGGTCTGCGGCATTCAGATTCAGACTGAAAGGAGCAGGAAAACCGTCTTCGTCCATCTTCACGCTTACGGCATTTCCTTCGATAATCACAGGGGATTCATTGATATTCGTGACGGTGACGGTAAATGTTTTTTCTTCTCCCATATCGCTGAGTACCAGTACCGTATAAAGCGATTTGGCTTCAAAATTGAATACCGCCGCTGTTTTGAGCATATTGCCGTCAATAATAAAAGACGCGTTGTCTGCGGCACCGGACGGCAGGCTGTAGGCGGGAATGGAAATCCCGAATGATGCAAAGGTTCCGACCGGGGTTCCGGCAGGCAGATTTTCAGCTACCGCTGTGCCGTTCAGATTATATGCCTGAACCGGAGCAGATAGCAGCAGACTTGCCAGCAGCAGAAGAAATGAGAGTGAAAGAGTGAGAAGTGAACAGCGATGTCCACCGGCACACGATAAGCAATTTGACCGTGTTATGAATATTCTTTCCGACATTGTTTTTACCTCCTGAAAAATAAATGAAAAATTATATCCGAATCCACACTGCCGGACATAAAATCATAACATTATGATTTTATCCAGACTGAAACAGAAACGATTTGCGTCTGTTTTAAGCAAGGGCGTTTTACTGTAAAACGGCTTTGCAAGCCGTTTTGTGTCTGTTTCAGCAGAAGTATCTGAAAAATTGTCCGGTAGCGTGATCCGAATCTTAAATATTGCTTGATACTGATATTACACAGACGACTTATTTTTCTTACATTATCTTTATTCATAAGTATTGTCAAAAGATTTTCCGGCGAATTCAAGGAAAAAAAGGTTTAAAAACGGAAAAATGCTTTTTTCGGCATGATATTTGCCTGTCACGACACTGCCGGATAAAAATTTATAACATTAGGGGTTACGCAGTTCAAAAGCCGGCAGATCGAAAAAGTTCGTAGTCCAGCCCTCAGGCGGTTACTGTGAAATCAGATAGTTATCGTAGCACGCCGGACCGCCTGAAGGCGGGACTGCAAACTTTTCTATCCGCTGAAAGTCGGCAGGTCAGACAGGAATGTCTGACCTGCCGGATTTTTTTTCCCGACTGCGTAACTCGTAAACATTCTGATTTTATCAAAAAAACGATTTGCAAAATCGTGCAGGCATGGATTCCCGCTTTCGCGGGAATGACAGCAGAAAAGGATAAACGCCCGAATCTGCATCAGGCTGAGTAACATGAGTCAATGAATCCGTCTCTTACTTTTCAGCTCTTATACCGAGTTCCGTAAGCGCGGCATGGGCTGCTGCAAGCCGGGCAATGGGAACCCGGAACGGCGAACATGAGACATAGTTCAGCCCGAGTCTGTGGCAGAACTCAATGGAATTGGGTTCGCCGCCATGCTCGCCGCATATTCCGCATTCCAGACCCGGTTTTACGAACCGGCCCTTTTCAACCGCGATCCTCATCAGTTCTCCCACGCCGTCGCGGTCAATGGTGGCAAAAGGATTGTCCGTCAGAATACCGTTGCGGATATATTCGATTAAAAATCCGGACTCCGCGTCGTCCCGCGAAATGCCGTAGGTGGTCTGAGTCAGATCATTGGTCCCGAAAGAAAAGAATGAGGCGTATTCGGCAATCTGATCCGCGGTCAGAGCCGCTCTGGGAAGCTCGATCATGGTACCGAATTTGTAATCAATATCAAGCCCCTGCTCATACATAACCTTTTTGGCTTCGGATTCGAGGGCTTGCCGCTGATGTTTAAGTTCGTTCACATGGGTGGTCAGCGGAATCATAACCTCCGGATGAACTGTCACCCCTTCTTTGCTGACAATGCAGGCTGCCTCGAAAATCGCCCTGACCTGCATGGTGGTCAGTTCCGGAATGACTATGCCCAGCCTTACCCCGCGCAGACCGAGCATTGGATTTGCCTCATGCAGATTTTCAACGCGTCTCAGCACCTTTTCCTTCTTCTTGACCTGATCCAGAATTTCATTGATTTCCTTCAGGGTGCCGGCATGTTGCAGACGGATTTTAAGGTCTGCCAGTTCGCGTATAAGAGATATCTGACTGGGCAGAAACTCATGCAGCGGCGGATCAATCAGCCTGATAATCACCGGCAGTCCGTCCATGACGCGGAACAGACCGATAAAATCCTCTCGCTGAAAGGGCAGCAGGGATTCCAGCGCGCTGGTCCGTTCAAAGGGCAGATCGGCCATAATCATTTTCTGCACGTGGGGCAGACGTTCCTCCTGAAAAAACATGTGTTCCGTGCGGCACAGACCGATGCCCTGCGCGCCGTAATCCCTTGCCCGTTTTGCATCATGCGGATAATCGGCATTTGCCCAGACACCGAGCCTGCGGAATCCGTCTGCCCATGAAAGGAGTTTTATAAGCCAGAGGTCTTTGATATCCGGGATTGTGGTTATGAGCTTGCCGGCATAGACCTCTCCGGTAGTTCCGTCAACAGATATCCATTCCCCTTCTTTGATGACCGCGCCTTTGACCGTCATCTGACGCTTGTACAGATCAATTTCAAGCTCGGATACTCCTACCACCGCAGGCTTTCCGAACTGACGGGCAACCAGCGCGGCGTGGCTGGTTCTCCCCCCGCGGCTGGTGAGAATTCCCTCGGCAGCCAACATGCCGTGAACATCGTCGGGTTTGGTCTCGGGCCTGACCATGATGACTTTTTTGCCTTCTTCTTTTGCCCATTTCTCAGCCAGATCCGCATCGAATACCGCCATGCCGACCGCGGCTCCCGGAGACACATTCAGACCTCTGGCAAGCATTTTCCCTTCGCTAATTGCAGTTCTGGCTGCATCGGGATCAAACTGGGGATGCAGAAAAAAATCCACCTGCTCCGGAGTCACGCGCAGCACAGCCTCTTCACGCGTGATCAGTCCCTCTTCTGCCATTTCCACCGCGATACGGACCGCAGCCTGAGCCGTGCGTTTTCCGTTACGCGTCTGAAGCATCCAGAGTTTGCCTTTTTCAATCGTAAATTCTACATCCTGCATTTCGCGGTAATGGCTTTCCAAACGCCGGGCAATTTCTTCGAATTGGACATAGACCGCGGGCATCTCTGTTTTCAACTGTGAAATCTCTTTGGTCATGCGGATTCCGGCAACCACATCCTCGCCCTGTGCATTGGTCAGATAATCACCCTCGATGTGTTTTTCGCCTGTGGAACCGTTACGCGTCATGGCAACTCCGGTGCCGCTGTCTTCTCCCATATTCCCGAAAACCATGGTCACGATACTGACGGCAGTACCCAGGGAGTGGGAAATCCCCGCTGCATTTCGGTAATCCGCGGCGCGTTTGCCGTTCCAGCTTTTGAGCACTGCTTCTGTTGCCAGCATCAGCTGAATGTAAGGATCCTTCGGGAAATCAAGCTTGGTTCGGCGTCTGAAAATTTCCTTGAATCTGACGGTAACAGCTTTCCAGACATCTGCCGGCAATTCTGCATCGGTTGAGACTTTTGCCTTTTTCCGGGCTTCGGTAATGACCTCTTCGAATATTTCGTCGGGAACTCCCATGACCACGCTGCCGAACATCTGTATCAGCCGGCGGTAAGCATCATAGACAAAGCGTTCATCTCCGGTAAGTGCGATCAGTCCCTGCGCTGTATCGTCATTCAGTCCGATGTTCAGCACCGTATCCATCATTCCGGGCATGGAAAATTTTGCTCCGGAACGGCAGGAAATAAGCAGTGGATTCTCTTTGCCGCCGAAGGTCTTGCCAGTTGCAGCTTCAATCGCGTTCATGGCTTCCTGTTCCTGTTCCCACATTTCTTCCGGAAACATACCGCCCGCAGCCAGATATTCGTTGCAGGCTTCGGTGGTTACGGTAAAACCCGGAGGCACAGGCACGCCGATACGCACCATTTCAGCCAGATTTGCGCCCTTGCCCCCGAGCAGACCCCTCACCTTTTCCCAACTCCCGCTGTAGGTTTGTGCCTGATCCACTTCGCCGAAAAGATAAACCCATTTTTTGGACATGTTCATTCGACTCCTTGTCTAATTTATTTTATATCATATCAGAACAACAGGAATAATATGCTCTGAATCGTCTGTGATATCGGGAAATTTTTTATCAATACTGCATTTTCGCTTTTGTTTCAAT
>DYRK01000697.1 GCA_020718785.1 Desulfatirhabdium butyrativorans
AAAGTCCTTTTTTTCTCGTTCCCAAGCCCCGGCTTGGGAACGCACCTGCCGGGGAGGCTCCCCGGCTTCCCGTGACGGGAGACGGACCGAAGCCGGGGCTTCGGAACGAGGAAATATAAGTTCACACAGTATTTATATACTGCCCACCGGCATAATCTGCGCTTTTTGTAAAACGGTTTTGCAAACCGTTTTATCGGCAAAAACGATTTGCAAAACCGTTTTACTGAAAATCCGGAAAGCGCAGAATATGACGGTGGTAAGAATAACTCCAGTCCGTCGGGAAGCCCTCTGCATCTGGTTGCAGACTCAGGCAAATACAAGGAGGATAGCGGATGGTTGCAGTCATGGAAAAAGTCCTTGAAATGGCATCCCGATTTCCTGAAGAAGAGCAGGAAATATTGGCACATTATTGGATAGGCGAAATGAACGCTCCTGATTTCATAGAAAAAATCAGAGATGAAATAAAATGGGATAAATCGTTTTCGGAGTCTCAGGATATTCTTGAGATGATGGCAGAAAACGCACTGAAAGAAGCCAGGGAAGGAAAAGCTGAACAAATCGGATGGGATGAACTGTGATTTCACGTATTTCTCGTTCCCAAGCCCCGGCTTGGGAACGAGAAAATATTTTTTCCTTTTTAAAAATAGAAAGCTACATAAAATAGATGAGTTCTGTATTTCGGGCTGATTCGTTTCCCGAAGAGAAGAAAATCAGATAGAAAAGTACGAAATAATGTTTGACATACATTGGATACAAAGTAAAATCAGTCAATGCGGGTATTATTTTACAAGACACGGGGAGCAGGAACGGCAAAATGATAATCTGACAATCGCCGAAGTTAAAGAAGCATTATTTAACGGTATGATTTTGGAACAATACGGAGATGATGCCAGAGGTGAAAGCTGTCTGATTGTCGGCTTCACAGATTCGGGAAAACCTCTGCATATCGTATGCGGCGAGATTGAAGGAGATTTGGCAATAATCACGGTATATATTCCGACTCCGCCCAAATTTGAAAATCCGTATGAGCGAGGTTGAAAAATGAGTAAAGTGTGTCATTTTTGCGGAAACAGAAATTTTAAAAACAGCAAAGTGCAATATATTTACAAACACAGCGACAGATTTCTTATAGTCAATGATGTTCCGTGCTTACAATGCGAATACTGCGGGGAACAGTATTTCGCCGGTAATGTTCTTGAGAAAATAGAAAAAGAATTCAATGAAATATACTCTCTCGGGAAAAAAGTGAAAATGGAGATTCCGGTTCCGGTTGAACAATATGCCGAACTTCAGCCGGCATAAGCAATTCTGATAAATTGTGAACATGATTTTTCTCGTTCCCAAGCCGGGGCTTGGGAACGAGGAAAGACAATTTACCGACTACGCAACCGATTAAAAAAGACATTTAAGCCGATAATGTCCGATATAAAAATTTACGGTGAAAGAATATGCTGAATTTGGAATTGCACTTACACCCTGAGACGGAAGAACGGTTTAAAAAAGTTCTTGATTTGTATAACGACAAAGAGATACTGG
Source organism: Desulfatirhabdium butyrativorans (assembly GCA_020718785.1). GTDB lineage: Bacteria > Desulfobacterota > Desulfobacteria > Desulfobacterales > DYRK01 > DYRK01. The sequence goes on from DYRK01000697.1 coordinate 1,537, forward strand.
CACAGAATATTATTGCCTATCAGATTGTCGAACTGAGAAGAGCAATTCTCAATATCCGGCTGGATATGAAATGCTTTGAGGACAAATATCAGCTTTCAACAGAAGATTTTTACCGAAAATTTGTCAGCGGGAGTACAGAAGATACGGAAGATATGATAGTCTGGGCAGGGATTTATGAGATGCTGCTTGAGAATGAGTCCCGGTTAGAAAAACTGACATGATTGAATCGTATTTTGAAGAAACAGAAAAGGCTGTTCGGAGTTTTCCGAATATAAGTTCATACAGTATTCATAAAAAGATATACAGTGCCGGACAGGGATGTATCAGCGGTTCGATAATATTTAAAAACGACACCCGGCTTGACTTTGCAGAGGTGAAAGACAGCGACATAAAAGAGAAAATAAAATATCGCTATCACTATATGAACAAAGAAAGCAGGTTGATTTTTCGCTATGATAACGCTCCTCACCATAAGAATATCAGAACATTTCCGCATCATAAACATATCGCCGATGATGTGGGAGAAAGTTGTGAACTGACTTTGTACGAAGTTTTATTGGAAATTTTTTTTCTCGTTCCCAAGCCCGGCTTGTAAGGGCAAAATATTTTTTGCCCCTGCTTGCCGGGGAAGCCCCGGCTTCCCGTGACGGGAGACGGCCCGAAGCCGGGGCTTCGGGCGCAGATGCGTTCCCAAGCAGGGGGCTTGGGAACGAGGAATGACCGGAAGAATCCGGTATAGCGGTGCAAAAAATAAGACGATAATATGAAAATTATATTGGATACTTCTATAGTAATTGCGCTTATTGCAAGTGGTAAGGAAAGGGAAACTATTGTTGATATAATAGATGGTTATGATTTTTTATGTTCTGAAAGTATATATCCCGAAATCGGAAATGCTGTTTCTGCAATGTTCAAAAGAAGTCGGATTACTTTAAATCAAGGAATTGAAATTATAGAAGGATTTGAAAGAATAAAAATTCAGACTGTTTCTCTGAATCTGAACCGTGCTGTTGAAATAAGCCATAAATTCAATATCTATGCTTATGACGCTTATGTTGTTGAATGTTCAGAACGACTGAATTCACCTTTAGTTACATTTGACAGTCGGATGAAAGAAGTGGCAAAAAAATTGGGAATCACAGTCATAGAGGTTTGAATACACAATATGTTGATTTATAACTATATTGAAGCAAAAAAAGATTTGTCAAAGCTGCTGGATAACGCCAAAAGAAATAATGACGTGTTTATACAAAGCGAAAACGGTGAAATGTTTGCTGTCAGGTTTTTCTCAAAAAAAAGGATGGCATATAATTTGCCTAATACTGATTTGGAATTAAGCCGTGATGAAATTATAAGTTGTATAAGAGAAGTCAGAGAAAGAAGCAGTTAACCCTTAATAATTCGGTTTTTTTCTCGTTCCCAAGCCCCGGCTTCCCGTGACGGGAGACGGACCGAAGCCG
>DYRK01000698.1 GCA_020718785.1 Desulfatirhabdium butyrativorans
AAATTGACAATATGGTGGCGGATTTCAGACAATATTACTGAATCCGCTTTTTTTTATGAATATAATGATACTTGATGCTTGTCAAGAACAAAAATCCGGGGCGCATGATTTTTTCTGCGGTTTGAAAAATCAATGAGTTATCAGCATGAAGGAAGGAATAAAAGGAGTATAACCGATTGAAGTCAAAGGAAAATTTATTTTTCCAGTCCGCGACCGTAAAACGACTTCTCAAGTCATTTTATGTCTGTGTCGGCAAAGAGAAACGATTTAAAAAATCGTTTTACCGCAAAACGGCTTTGCAAGCCGTTTTGTGTCTGTGCCGGCAAAAGAGAAACGATTTAAAAAATCGTTTTACCGTAAGACGGCTTTGCAGGCAGAGAAACGATTTGCGTCTATTTTAAGCCTGGGCGTTTTACGGTAAAACGGCTTTGCAAGCCGTTTTGTGTCTGTGCCGGCAAAAGAGAAACGATTTAAAAAATCGTTTTACCGTTTTTATATACATTTTTCGCTTACAAGATAAACAGAACAGAGTGCATCCTCTGTGATTTTCTTCAGAATTCCGGACATAGGATTCCTCAGAATCTCAAGTCCTCTCTGAAACGGAATCGCCATTATCAGAAGATCATAGCCGTTTTTCAGTTCGTCAAAGATTTCCTTTACCACATTACCTGACCTGATTTTCACTTCAGCGGCCACATCTGCATCTGCCGCGGTTTTTCTGAATATCTCAAAGGTCTTTTCAGCACTCTGCTTTTCCTCTTCCGCGATATAGTCCAGAAAACTGCTGCGCGCATTGCTTCCTGAAAGCCAGTCATGCCCGATAAAATCGGGCCATGTGGAATCCGTGACAAATAAAGCAGTAAGGCTTGCATTCCGCTCTTTGGCAAACCTTACTGCCTCTTTCATGGTAATCAGAGATGAGTCCAATGCCAGAAGAATTTTCATTCAGGGCAGTTTACCCCGCTCAGGCGCAAAGACCATAATCACATCTTTGTCTTTTTTGACTTCATCCCCGTCTTTTTTCAGTACCTTTGTCACTTTGCCGGAAAGTTTCGACTTGATCTCCTTTTGCACGACCTCCTCTTTCACAGCACCCCCGACCTGCTTTTTCTCTTTGGTCTCCAGCACGAGCAGAAGGTCTCCGTTTTTTACGGCAGTATTTTCCGCAACCTTTACCGAGAGAATCTTTCCGTCTGCCGGCGCTTTGAAAGGGATGTCCGAAACAATAAAAGCCATGTAAATCAGAACCGATGCCGCCACAAGGGCTGCAAAAACAATTGCTGCCCAGTCCTCATGCCTGTCGTTCTTGAAAACCGTCATGCTTTTGCCTGATGATTTTTCTTCCTCAGCCATGCTGCCCTCCTGATTAAAAGTTGAAGCCTGCCTGAGAAACTGAGTTTTTTCAAAAAACTCAGTTTCTGAAAATCCCCGTTTCTCACTTCTCATTTCTCACTTAAAATGCCGCCTGCTTGGGAATAAACATCAGAATAACAATCAGGGCAATGACATATTTCAGAAACCCGGCGACCAGTCCCACATGCAAAGGTTTTCCGCCCGCGGCTCTGATTTCCTGAATATCAATATATGCCCCGACTCCGACCAGACCGATACCGAATATCCAGGACATGACTTCTCTCATCAGTTTCAATGTGGCAGAGCCTTCCGCGCCCAGCAGGTTCAAAGAAGACAATGCGGTCATTCCGAAAAATCCCAGCACAAAGACCGGAAATTTCTCTTTGAATATGGCTGCCAAAGAAATATGTTCCGATTCTGCTTCGCATCTCCAGAACCATACAGTGATAAAAAATACCACAAAGGGAATACTGATCACCCGCACCACATTCCAGATTTCACCGTAAGCCACCGCGGTTCCCGGGGCAATGGTCGGATTGAACGCGAGGCAGGTGGCAAGTACCTGTCCTGAATTCAGAATGCCGGTTCCCACCCATGCCCCGAACTGGTAATCGCTTAATCCGATAGTCTTTCCGATAATAGGACTGACAAACATGGTGATAATGCCGAAGCCCAGAATCGTGGCGATTGCCAGAGCCAGATCCGAGGGTCTGGCTCTGACCGCGGTGGAAGTTGCAACAGCAGCCGAGATACCGCAGACGCCGCAGGCTGCCGCCATGGTTCCTATCATAGACCGGTCCATGCCGATTCTTTTGGCATAGTACATGACAAACAGAATCGTGCCGAACACAAAAGACAAAATCAGGACAATGGCAACTGCTCCGACTTTTGCAAGGCTCTGTATCGTATAGCATGATCACTCCGGTTTTGATGAAAAGCCTTGTGGTTCTCAAGCCCTGTTCTGCCCATTCCGGAATAGTTCCCTTGAATACCACATTCCGGTAAATCATTCCCACGATGATCGCCAGCAGAATATAATTGAGATGCACCACCTTGACCAGCCATCCTTTTTGCCCGAGAATAACGGCATTGTTCATCCAGGGTTCCACCCATGTCCTGAGAATATAGAGGGTGACTGCCATCAACGCGAGTCCCGGCACAGCAGCTCCTATTTTTTCAAGCAGACTTTTATCTTCCATTGCCTTTTTCCTCCCTGACCTGAAATCATGTTGAAACAGATGTTGACAGTTAATTATCCTTTTCCGGTTCTGCAAAGTTTGAACGCTCTGTCTTACGTCGCCTATGCCCTCCTTTCGGGAAACAGTTTTACAGAAACACCGCAGACACAAATCCTTTTTTTTGAATACGTCATAATCAGATTCCGAAATAAAAAATAATTAAATAGCTATTCAGTTTGAAAATGTCAAGAACACATTAAAAAATAACCGAAAAAAATACACTCCGAGCCGGAAGCGTCAGCGGCCGGCTACAGTGCTAAAATTTCATTTCAGCACTCCTCCTTGACTGCTACAGCGCTAAAATTTCATTTCAGCACTCCTCCTTGACTGAATATTTCGGTCTTCGGAGAGATACCTGTTGTAAAGAAGAATTTTTTAAGCTATGATACAATTTTTATAT
>DYRK01000699.1 GCA_020718785.1 Desulfatirhabdium butyrativorans
GTCAGAGTGCTTCTCACCGGCAAGCCTGTTTTTGCTGCCATGCTGATTGTATCGCTGGAAACATAAGGGCTTGAGCTGTATTCCGGTGAGGGGACAAACTTCATGACGGTGGCTTTTCCGCTGTTTGCAGAATCTCTATAAGCAACAAAAGGCGTGGTGCCACTCATTGCCAAACTGATGTTGATTGCCAGATTAACGGAAAATCCTGCCGAACCGACCTGAACCCAATTGGTGCCGTCAAACTTCATAACACTGGCTTTGTTGCCGTTTCCACTATCCTTATAAGCAACATAAGGCGTGCCGCTGCTGTCTATTGCCAAACTGGTGTCATCTGCCGTTCCTGCCGAAAAGCCTGCCGCGCCGATCTGAACCCAGTTCGCGCCATCAAACTTCATCACACTGGCTTTGTTGCCGTTTCCACTATCCTTATAAGCAACATAAGGCGTGCCGCTGCTGTCTATTGCCAAACTGGTGTCATCTGCCGTTCCTGCCGAAAAGCCTGCCGCGCCGATCTGAACCCAGTTCGCGCCATCAAACTTCATCACACTGGCTTTGTTGCCGTTTCCACTATCCTTATAAGCAACATAAGGCGTGCCGCTGCTGTCTATTGCCAAACTGGTGTCATCTGCCGTTCCTGCCGAAAAGCCTGCCGCGCCGATCTGAACCCAGTTCGCGCCATCAAACTTCATCACACTGGCTTTGTTGCCGTTTCCACTATCCTTATAAGCAACATAAGGCGTGCCGCTGCTGTCTATTGCCAAACTGATGTCATATGCCCTACCTGCGGAGAACCCTGCGGCTCCTACCTGAACCCAGTTTGTACCGTCAAATTTCATGACGCTGGTTTTTTCGCTGTTTGCCCAATCCTGATAAGCCACATAAGGCGTGCCGCTGCTGCTGTCAATCGCCAAACTGGTGTAATATGCCGTTCCTGCCGAAAAGCCTGCGCCGCCTACCTGTACCCAGTTCGTACCGTCAAACTTCATGACGCTGGCTCTATTGCCGTTTCCTCCATCATAATAAGACACATAAGGTGTACTGCCGCTCATTGCCAAACTGGTGTAAACTGCCTGTCCTGCGGAAAAGCCTGCGGTGCCGACCTGCGCCCAACCTGCGTGTGCTACGCCAGCCGTGAAAAGCACAAAGGCTATGATAATGAATTGAGAGAATTTTTTCATTGTGTTGTTCCTTTCTTTACAAGGTTTGTTCCTCTTCCCTTTGGAATTGAAAGGAAGAGGGGATTGAATTAAGCAACTTCAGACAAAGCTAAAATGAAAAGGATGTCAGTACAACTACACCCCATTGACTCTTTTCTTGAAGCCGTGCCTCTTTTTCACCTGATGGCAGAGGAGCGTTGACTTCCAAGCCGTCTCCCAAAACTTTTACCGAAGGATCGACGACCGCGCCGATGCCGATATTCCAACTGCTCGTATCGTCCGGTTTATCGTTTCTCTTAAAACCGACCATTACGCCCAATGCTATGGCTTGGATCATATCTTTTTCTCCCGGCTGAATGGCGACAAACGGACCCAATCCCCATTCATTTTTCTTAACATCTGAATTGAACCAGAACTCTCTTGTCTGAGTAAAGAAGTAGTGTGCCTCCAACATGACTCGGGCGATGTCGTTTCTTTCTTTGTCAACGCGCACAAAGCCATTGACCACGCTTGCACCTTCGATTCTGCTGTGGCTTCCGAGATCGTGAGTGAACGATACCCCGACTCCCCAGTTCAGACCTGCGAACTCTCTGCCTGCGGGTGTGGCTGTGCTTCCGTTTGCCGTCTCAGGCGATTTGTTTTCATTTGCCTTATCAGACGATGTGTCTGAGGTTGGCTTAACAGGCGATGTGAAACACGAACATCCTGTTGCGCCCACCATAGCCAGAATCATCATAATACAAAGTACAGAGTTTCTTTTGTTGAACATCTTTCAAACCCTCCTTTAATTGAATTGCTATATTGTAATCGGATTGACGCTGATTCCTCCCGCAGAAACCTGAATTTCTCTGACAATATAACCCGGTTCGGCAGCACTGCCCGAAGCAATGACATGAGCAATTCCGCAACGGTTCTTCCAATAATCGGATTCATGCTTATGCCCGAACATCATCACATCAACTCTTCCGTAAACCATACGCATCAGTGCTTTTGCATCTTCCAATTCCATAAACCAATCGTTACGGATAAACGGGTGATGATGAAAGAACAGAATCTTGGTGAATGCCGAATTGGAAGGCACGGATAATGTCGCATCCAGTGCTTCAAGCTGTGTTTTACCTACTTTGCCGCAGGCAAAATCAAAAGGATGCAGAGTTTCAAGGTTGGTATCCAGCGCAATCAGCATGACCTGAACGCCGCCCTGTTTCACCACATTGACAACCGGCATGTTGTCGCCTGCGAAAGTTCCGCTCTGACAAAGAGGCTCGGATAGCATTTCGTCGAAGCTTTCTGCTCTTTCATGGCTATAGAAATTCCCTGCTGCTCCGAAATCGTGATTGCCCGGACAGATAAAAACCCTCTTTTCCTTTTCACAAAACGGCTTCAATGCCTGATATGCCGATTTGTACTGCTGCCGATCTCCGTCATCGGTTATGTCGCCGGTGATAATGAGATAATGTCCGGGATACCTTGCCTTGATGTTAGTGAGCATGTTCGTAACCTGAGTATTGTCATCCTGATTCTGATGAAAATGCAGGTCGCTCAGATGAATGAATTTCATTTTTACCTCCTGAATTTATGGTTGATTGCTATTAATCTGTTTATCTCAAAGACAAAAAAACACCTCACCCGTCCGGTCTTGGCAAAGCCGGATGAATAAAGATGGACGGATTTCTGATGTGGGTGAATGTGAAATACGGATAAAAAATCGGAAAAAAACTTCGGAAATTTTTGTGCTGATTAAGGGCGCAGTTATGCGGCTGACGTGCTGACGTGCTGACGTGCTGACGTGCTGACGTGCTGACGTGCTGACGTGCTGACGTGCTG
>DYRK01000101.1:0-1691 GCA_020718785.1 Desulfatirhabdium butyrativorans
CGGGGCTTCGGGCGCAGATGCGTTCCCAAGCCGGGGCTTGGGAACGAGGAAAACTGCCGGACATATTTTTCTTTCAGGAATTGACATGGAAATTATTCCCGCATCAATCAAGGATGTGCTGATTATCAAACCCAGGGTTTTCAGGGATCAGCGCGGCTTTTTTATGGAAACATATCGGCAGGACAGATACCGAGACATCGGCATACACAAAAGCTTTGTTCAGGACAATCTCTCCTTTTCCGTCAAAGGAACGCTGAGAGGACTGCATTTTCAGATCAGACACCCGCAGGCAAAATTAATTCAGGTCATCAGCGGCGAGATATTCGATGTGGCTGTCGATATCCGGCCCGGGTCACCCACATTCGGGAAATGGACAGGGGTTTATCTTTCGGAACAGACTCAGTTGTTTGTGCCGGAAGGCTTTGCTCACGGCTTCTGCGTTCTAAGCGAAACCGCCCATTTTTTATACAAATGTTCGGATTTTTATGCTCCGGATGACGAAGGCGGCATTTTATGGTCGGATCCGGACATTGCGATTGACTGGCCCGTCAAAGACCCGGTGGTTTCAGACAAAGACAGAAAACATCCCTGTCTTGGCAATATGCTTCCCGGACAACTTTTTTCTTAGGAGAATCAAGCATGAAAATCCTTGTCACAGGATCAAAAGGACAGCTCGGATCCGAACTTGTCAGGCAAGGAGATCGTTTTGATGCCGAGATGGTCGGCGCTGATCTTCCCAAAACAGATATAAGCGACAAAGCCGGTCTGTCCGCACTGCTTTCCGCGCTCCGCCCTGCCGTAGTGATCAACGCTGCTGCCTATACTGCTGTTGACAAAGCTGAAAGCGATCAGGAAACAGCCTTTGCCGTCAACCGGGACGGACCGGCAAATCTTGCCGGATGCTGTGCGGTTTCGGGTATTCCGCTGATTCATATTTCCACCGATTTTGTCTTTGACGGGAAAAAGAGAATGCCTTATATTGAGACCGACCCTGTGTCGCCGCTGAATATTTACGGCAAAAGCAAAGCAGAAGGGGAACAGGCAGTAAGATTGAATATTCCGCAACATCTCATCATCCGGACCTCATGGCTGTACGGCGTTTTCGGCAATAATTTTGTAAAGACCATGCTGAGACTCGGGGCAGAAAAAGAGGTGATCCGTGTGGTGGCAGATCAGCACGGCTGCCCGACCAGTGCGGCTGACCTGGCCGAGGCACTTCTTACGATTGCTGTCCGGATATGGGACAACACCGGCGTTCAATGGGGAACATATCATTACTCGGGCCGGGGTATAACTACCTGGCATTGTTTTGCCGATAAAATTCTTGAACTTGCAAGACCCTACGGACGAATCCGGGCAGAACGGGCTGACCCCATTGCAGCTTCGGAGTATCCGACTCCGGCGAAACGGCCGGCTTTTTCCGCGCTGGATTGCGGAGAGATTCAGAATACTTTCGGGATTATCCCCAGACCCTGGCAGGAAAGTCTGAAAATTGTAATTGACCGGATTATGCTGAGTACGCAGAAAATTCAAATCCCGGCGGATATCGGGGAACGATAATAATTACTTCAGGTGAGAGGTATGGGATGCGGGGTACTGGGTACTGGGTACGGGGTACCGGGTACTGGGTACCGGGTACCGGGTACGGGGTACCGGGTTCTGGGGGCTGGCTGCCGGTTGCCAGCACCCAG
>DYRK01000101.1:1791-13860 GCA_020718785.1 Desulfatirhabdium butyrativorans
ACCCAGCACCCAGCACCTCTCTAACAGGAACAGTTGAAAATGGAACATGAGGATTTTCATAAGACAGTCAAAATCAGTAAAACTATTCGGGATTCTATCCTTTCCAGAGCGCGTAACAACAGCCTGCCCAGATCACTGAGCCGCTTTTTTTCGATGTTGGATAAAAAGGAAATCAGGCATCTGCTTGTGGGCGGCATGGCTTTGCTGCAATATGTCAAAGCGCGCAGCACCGGGGACATTGACCTGATTATCAGCGAATACTCTCTGGAAAAGCTCTCGGAAGTCGAAATCATCGAAAGAAAAGACGATCTTGTGTTTGGCAGGTACTGCGAATTCGAGGTCAATTTCTTTCTGACGCGGAATCCTTTTTTTGACAAAATACTGGAGCAATGCGCCGCAGATCAGCGGTTTGCGGAAAAAGTCATTTCCTGCGCCACGGTAAAAGGATTGCTGCTGCTCAAGCTGTATGCTCTGCCTTCGTGTTACCGGGAGAGCAGTTTTATCCGGGCTGGCATCTATGAAAATGATATTGCCATGCTCATTTATTACTACAAACCCCAGATTTCCGCGCTGTTTGAGGAACTTTCTCCCTATATGGAAGAGGCTGATGTTGCCGGTCTTCGGGAAATTGTTGCAGATATCGAAAAGCGTATTGAGCGGTTCCGGATATGTTTTCAGCCGGCTCAGAAGTAATTTCTGATTATGCTTAAAAAATCGGTTTTTTAAACATCCGTCAAACCCGCTGCCCATGATGAAATGGTAAGTCATACTTTCCGGAATGCAGGTGCGAGTGAAAGAAGTCATCCTTGCAGTCCGGATGCTGTCAGATCAGACTATGCGGGGGATTCCGGTGATTGCGGAGTCCCTCTGTCAGTCTGTCCGTGAGCAGGGGATGCAACGGAGTTTTAAATTCCACGCCGATTTCAAATGCCGCATTTTCCACCGACCAGCGATACCAGCGTATATTAATCGCTGATTCGAAAGCACATTCCGGCGAAAAAATTTTCAGTTTCAGTCCAGGCATGGGATTCGAGGCAATCAGATGATGCTCATCCAAATAAATGCGTCCTGCGTGAAGGCATGCCCCGGCTTAGGAAAAATCCGCAACTTTGACGGAGAGCAGGCTGTGAAAATCCGGGAACCTGATTTCAAGCAGTCCGTCCCATGATACGGCGTATCTTCTTCTGCGCCGGCGGTCCTTCATCCAGAAAAAGATGTTCCCCATGATCTGAAGCATTTTATTTCCGTTCATCATTTTCCTATCCTCCCAGGGTTGTCCGTCACGTGCCGGAACCCGCTGCTCTGTTTATCTTATTTCACAGAACGAAAGAATGTGTCAATGGGGTGGAGAGAGTATTCGGAGGGGACAAAATGCGTATGCGGCGGGACAGATATAAAATCGTTTATATTTCTTTACAGCGCCTTTAAAAAGCATTTTGTATAAACCGCGATGATCGTCAGCCCCATACCTGCAAGAAGTCCTGTCATAATCCGCCGCACATTGCTGCTTTCGATATAAAAATAATATTGAAGCGTTCCGTCAACCGTGCATGGAATTAGCAGAAGCATTCCGGTCAGCATCCCCGGTCTCATGTCAAGGCATTGCAAAACATAAGGGAACGCAATCATGCTGAAAAGAATGCTTGAGCATCTCCAGCACAGCGGAAAACATAAATTGAACAGATGAGGCGCCCGTTGCGGTTTCTGATTGCAGACAGGCAGACGTCCGATATTCAGGAATCGCTCTATCATTTATGTCCCTCCAACCGCTGTCTCACAGTGCTGTGGCAAAATACATGAAGAATATGACCATAATCATGCAACAGCAGGCCGGGCCTCCTCTGCTTTCGGATGATGACGAGTCTTCTTCTTCGATATATGCCATATATCTTCTTCCCATTGGCCGGTCCCCCTGTTTCTGTTTTTATTTATCTATTTCACAGAACAGCACTCGAAATCAATGGGGCAGAGAGAGTATTCAGGTAGGGCAGATTGTCTCCGGAGTCCTGAAAATCAAAATTATTAAAACGGTATTCGGGCAGGGCAGATAATTTCCTGCTGCCGGTTCATGAACACCCGGACCGGAGCAACCCGAATCGAGCGATTTTTTTCTTTACTTTATAACTATTATATGTTAAACCGGACTGAAAAAAAGAAGGCATCTGTTTTTCAACGGCTGAATAAACACGAGCTTTCTGACTGGCTTCAAGATTATTCATCGGGCGGCCTCCGGCGTAAAAATATCGTATCAAATGGGAGCCAGGACGACGAACATCAAAGATGAGTTATATAATTATGGCAGACGCATTAGATAAACTGACGATAAAAGGCTTCAAATCAATTCAAAAGCTTGAAGATTTCGAGCTTGCAGACCTGAATGTTCTCATCGGCGGAAACGGGGCGGGAAAAAGCAATTTTACAGATTTTCCGTATGTTGCGGGCAATGATGGAATTGCCCTTGCCGGGTCTTGCAAGTGCAAGTTTGCAGAGCTATATCGCTGACGGCGGCGGCAGTGATGATTTTCTTTTTAACGGTCCGAAGATCACGGAACAGATCGAGGTGAAAACAATATCCCGGTTATGAGATTGCCGCAAGTATGACGCCCGCAGACGACAGAGGAGCGCAGAAACAGATTAGGCGGTGTGATTGATTTCTACCGTTCACCGCTTGCCCAGGGCTACGCCCCTACGGGCTTGTCCGTACCGAATTATCCCGAAATGTATTCGGTGTGGGATAAATGGCTCAAACTGGCTATCTCAGAAGAAGTGGATGCCCGGACCGCGCTGAACGGTCTGGCAAAAGGGCAGGAAGACGTGCTGAAAAGTCTGGGGTATAAGCTCAGCCCGGAAGAAAGCGCACGGTGGGAAAAAGAAAACGGGCTGAAGAAAAAACGCGCTCAGGAGGTAAAACCGGTCACGGTCAGTCCTGACAGCGCATGGCAATAATTTGAATGACTGCCTGCGAAGGCTGAGAACCTTCGCAGGCGCAAAAATACAGGGGAAAGACATGATGCTGCATAACTTCAAACTGAAAACGCTCATTGTCTGGTGTCTGATTCTGTTGAGCGTCTGTTCCACGGTTATTCTTTCGGGGGTATTCTTCCGGTATTATCAGAAAGCGACTGTCAGAACATCTGAAAATTGGATAGATCAGACCAAAATCATCATTCGGCATCAACTGAAAATCTCCGAAGACCACCTGTCCGAAGTCGCCAAAAATTTTCTGGAACGGCGGGATGTCGAAGACTGGATTCTGTTTCACAACACCGTGAAACAGGATATGTCGGTAGAAACTGTTGCGGAAAGAAGGAGAGCCAACCTGATACTCAGGCTGTATCAGGAATCGCTGGCACAGGAAATTGATCGGGCGTTCATCTTAGACAAAGATCAGGACGTTATATGCGGCGTGATCAATGAAGAAAAAGTATCGAGACTGTTTTATGTTTTTCAGAACGGCATGAAGGAAGTTGTTGTTGCCAAAGGCGTCGAGCCGACAATCAATCAATGGAAGTTTGATGATCAGCCGCCCCGTCCGGAGATAATCACCCGGCATTATCTGATCGAAGGTGAAAAACCCTATCTTGCGGTGCGTTATCAAAAAAACAGCGAACCGTCTTCCGAGGCCAAGTCTTTGAAAATGGAAAACAGCGAACCGTCTTCCTGTGCGATGTTTACAAAAATGCACATCGGCAATCAGTTCCTTGACAATACCGCTCAACTGACCGGAACCCCCCTTCGTCTTCTGGCTGACGGAAAAATCATAGCCGGGGACGTAGTTAAGGGAGATTTTATCACAGGGCTTTTTCCTGTAGAAAAAAATATTGCCTTTGAGATAAACTTTCCCATAGCGAATGCGAAAAAAGATGTCAGAAATGCCTTTGTTTTTATCTGCATCGCTTCGGGACATTTGGATACAGCCCTTTCCACAGAAAGAAAAGATGAAATCGGACAACTGGCGTGCGACATTGACAAAATGAGACTGGCAATAAAAGAGATGACGGAAAATCTGAAGGAGCAGGAACGGCTGAAAAGCGAAATGGAGCTTGCCAGAAAGATTCAGACGGTTCTGCTTCCGAAAAATCCCGTCATATCCGGCTATGAGATTGCCGTAAGCATGAATCCGGCAGAAGAAGTCGGCGGCGATTATTATGACGTGATTTCAGTCGGGGGCTTTGACTGGATTGTCATCGGGGATGTTTCGGGACACGGCGTGACTGCCGGGCTTGTGATGATGATGGTGCAGACGTCCATCCATACCGTGCTGCTTCAGAATCCCGAGACGCCGACCTCGGAACTGCTGTCCGTCGTCAACCGGGCAATATATGAAAACCTCGTGAAAATGGATGAGAGCAAGCATATGACCATTGTTGTGCTTGCCTGCGGCAAAGACGGCTTTTTCGATTTTTCGGGTCTGCACGATGACATGCTGCTCTGGTGCGCCGACACCCGGAAAGTGGAGACTATCGAAACAGACGGGATGTGGATCGGACTTGAACCGGATATTTCCGAAATGCTGGATGTGGATGCGTTCAAAATGGAGAAGGGAGACTGCCTTGTGCTTTACAGCGACGGCATCACCGAGGCATGGGGAAAAGACAGAAAAATGTTCGGAAGCGAACGGCTGATCAGCGTTGTCGAAAAGTTCGGGGACAGATCTGTTTCCGAAATCCATGCAGCGATTATGGATGCGTTAAGTCCTTATGATAAATCCGATGATGTCACTTTGCTTGTGATGAAGCGGGTGTGAACTGACTATGAGATTTGAATTTGACAAAAAGAAGAGTCAGAAATTAAGAAAAAATCCGAAAAGAAAAATCGGTTTTGAAGAGTCTCTTGAAATCTGGGAACACCCTTATTACGAGGACTTCCGACCTGATAATCCTGAACAGTTCCGTGTAATAGGCTGGGTTCAGGGGAAACTGTATTCCGTTATTTACGAATTGCGGGAAGATACTGAAGGGGAATACTGTCACCTTGTAACTCTTTGGAAATCAACGCATCAGGAGGAAAAATTATATGAAAAAAATGTATAAAAATACAACTGTCCCTTCAGCAGATGAACTTGCAGATATGACTGACAGAGGAGAAGATATTTCCTGTTTTTTCAGTAATAACGGTAAAATGAAGTACCCTTCACAGAAGATCGGCGTTGACTTTCCGGCTGATATGTTAAGGGAATTGGATGATGTTGCAGGGGAAATGAATGTAGGACGCCTTGCAATTATCAAGATATTTCTCCGACATGCACTGGACCAGTATTATTCAGCAAGAAAGGAACGTGTCAGGACTGATTAAAGTCTTATGGGGAAATCCGATGATGTCACTTTGTTTGTGATGAAGCGGGTGTGAGATTATTTTCCGCTACATATTGACCGCTTCCGAATATCGAAGTATGATATAAATTCGTGAGGGAGATGAAAAAGCAATGGACGATATGAATCAGAATGTTTCAGTTTTCGGGGACTATACGGAAATCGGAGAGGATGCCGTCAAAGGCAGGTGCAGACTGATCCTCAGTTTTCAGTCCGGCACGCTTGATCTGGATGAACTCTGGGAAAACAGCGCGCTGTCTGCCAAATATCTGTCAACCTTCTGGGGAAATTTTTTTCCCGAAGAGCATTCGGGCAAAACGCTCAGAAGGCAGGTGACGGACAAAGTTCTCTATGCCTGCGGAGAACTTCTGGGGAATGCGGTGAAATTCAGCTATTCCAACGAGTATCTGCTTGAAATCTGTCTGTTTCTGCATCACAGTGAACTGCGTATATATGTAAGCAATTCCGTGCGTCCGGATGAGGCGGAAAAGTTCAAAGCTTTTGTCCGGCGAATCGTAACAGAGGATACGCTTATGCTGTTTCTGGAACAGATGGAACAAAATGCTGCCGAAGAGGACAACGGACAGTCCGGCATCGGAATTCTGACCATGATCAACGACTACGGTCTGAAACTGTCGTGGAAATTCGAGACCGACGAATCCGGAGTGGTTACGGTAACAACGCTGGCACGGCTGCCGATTGTCAAACCATAGAAAGGGAGAAAACGATGGAAATAAAGGAACCCGCCTATTCGGTATTGTATGATGCCGTAACCCATACGGTGAAATTCAAAGGGACTTTCAATATCAGAGGGAGTGAGGGCTACAAAGAAATTACCGCAATGCTCAACAAAGTCGAGGCTCAGTTATCCCCGCCGGCAGAAATTGTCGTTGATGTCCGCGAAACGGAATTTCTCAACAGTTCGGGAATTACCGCTTTGGGCAAATTTACCATCAGACTGCGCCAAAAAACAGGAGTCAGCCTCACGGTTCTCTGTTCCAATAAACAGTCATGGCAGGAGTACTCCATGAAAGGACTGGAAAGGCTGATGCCTGTCGGGCTGACGCTGAAGTTTGAATAACCATGACCCCGAAATTGAAAAATATGAGTGAAGATTCTATCAATCAGGTAACTATTTCACCCACCCTGCGATTCATAAAAAAGTTAAAAAATGAATGAAAAATTTGTTCATCTTCATGTTCATACCCAGTACAGCCTTTTAGACGGCGCCATACGGCTCGACGCGCTGCTGAAACGCGCAAAAGAATTCGGCATGGATGCCGTGGCTATTACCGATCACGGAACCATGTTCGGAGTGGCAGAGTTTTACGAAAAAGCCGAAAAAGCGGGTATAAAGCCGATCATCGGCTGCGAATGTTATCTTGCCCCGCGGCGCCTTCAGGATAAAACGCCTGCTGACGGCAAAAATCTTTCTCATCTGGTGCTTTTGGCTGAAAATCAGGAAGGATACCGGAATCTCTGCCGTTTAGCCAGTATTGCCCAACTGGAAGGCTTTTACTATAAGCCTCGGATTGACAAAGAAATTCTGAAGCAACATGCCAAAGGACTCATTGCCCTGTCCGCGTGTCTTCACGGCGAAGTCCCTTTGGCGATTCTGGAAGGCAAAACCGAAAAAGCCGACGAGGCTGCCCGCTTTTATCTTGAGACATTCGGAGAAAGGAATTTTTTTCTGGAGATTCAGAACAACGGTCTTGAGGCACAGGAAGAAGTCAATCAGGGGCTTGCGGAAATGAGCCGGCGGCTTTCCATTCCATTGGTTGCAAGCAATGACTGCCATTATCTCGACAAAGAAGATGTGCGCGCGCATGAGGTACTGCTCTGCATTCAGACCGGAAAAACCATGAATGACGCGGATCGCTTCAGATTCGGCACAGATCAGCTTTACTTCAAATCTCCGGCTGTGATGCAGGCTGATTTCAAGGATTATCCGGGCGCGCTTGAGAACACATCCGCGATTGCACAGCGATGTCACATCGAATTTGACTTCAAGACCTATCATTTTCCCAAATTCGATTCCGGTTCCGATCAGACCGCGGATGATATTTTCGAGCAGAAAGTCCGGGAAGGCTTTGCCAAAAGACTGGCGCAGATCAAAGCCAAATACCCGGATATTGATGAAAAGGCATATAACGAACGTCTGGAATATGAAATTTCCATGATTAAGCAGATGGGCTTTCCGGGCTATTTTCTGATTGTGGCTGATTTTATTCAGTATGCCAAAACCAATAATATCCCCGTGGGTCCTGGCCGCGGCTGTGTTTGTCCTGATACAAAAGTTCTGTTGGCAAATGGAAAGGAAATAAAAATACAGGATATTGAAATCGGAGACAGCGTTATTACCCATTTGGGAAATATACTGCCTGTTCAGAACAAAATGGCTTATGACTGTGATGAAGAAATTGTTCAGATAACTGCTGCTAATGAAGTTTTATCTCTGACTCGGGATCATAAGATATGGGCAGTTCGATCAACAAAGTGCATTGTTGACTCTCCGAAAACGAAAGCTATAACCTGCAAGTCTTCATGTAACCGATATTGTTCTGAAAAACCTTTTGAAGAATATCGCTTGCAGTGGATCGGAGCCGGAAAACTTAAAAAAGATGATTTTGTGGTATTTCCCAGAATCTCTTCGGAAAACAAAGAAATTGTCTTTGATATTTCAAATTTTGTCGAATCAAAAAAACATCTCAGGATTGATGACAGCCATCTTTGGTATGAAATAGGCACAAACCGGCTTCCGACCAAAAAAATTCCGAAAATTGTCCGCTTTGATGAAAATTTTGCAAAATTGTCAGGTTATTATATTGCAGAAGGCTGGTCAAGACTGGGAGAACGGGAATGCGGGGTAGGTTTCGGATTTCACAGGAAAGAAACAGAATATGCTCAGGAAGTTCAGAATCTGCTGAAAGTCGTGTTTGACTTGGAAAGTAAAATCATTTTTCACAAAAGCAGAAAGTCCTTGCAGGTTATAGGATATGGAAAAATTGTGGGGGAATTTCTGTCATCTCTTTGCGGAAAGGGCGCGTACAACAAACATATCCCTTATGATATTGTTTCCGGCGGAAAAGATGATCTGGTAAAAATTCTGATCGCCTATATGTTCAGAGGGGATGGATCGGGGGGGAGCGGCAACAAAACCATAGCCATAAAATACACAAGCATTTCTCCGATATTGGCATCCCAGCTTAGGTTCCTGCTTGCGCGTTTCGGGTACTGGGCATCGGTAATAAGCTATGATAAGAGGAATGAAAAATGGAACACGGAATATTCAGTCAAATTATCAGGAAAGCAGTTGCTGAAATGGAATGAGGATTTTCCGGCATTCCCCATATCTGACAGCGAGCAGAAGTTTTACAGAAACGACAGCTTTTATACAGACAGCAGTTACGTCTATTTAAAAATAAAGAAGGTTGAGAAGCACTATTATAAAGGGAAAGTTTACGATATCACGGTTCCGCCGGACAGTTCTTATGTGGCAAAATCAACAGCGGTTCATAATTCGGCGGCCGGCAGCATGGTTGCCTATTCCCTCGGAATTACCGATTTGGACCCGATTGAACACGGTCTGATTTTCGAGCGTTTTCTGAATCCTGCACGTATCAGTATGCCCGATATTGACGTGGATTTCTGCATCAACGGCAGAGAAAATGTCTTCAAATATGTGGCGGAAAGATACGGCGGCGGGGAGTATGTGGCTCAGATCATCACTTTCGGAAAGCTCAAAACGCGTGCCGTGATCCGAGATGTGGGACGTGCGCTCGATATTCCGCTGCGAGAAGTGGATGCCATTGCCAAGATGGTTCCCGATGTCCTGAACATCAGCCTTGACGAGGCTTTGAAACAGGAACCGAGAATCCGGGAACTGACTGCCCAGAAGCCTGAAATCAGGGACCTCATCAATATATGCCGGGTACTCGAAGGACTTCCCAGACATGCCTCCACCCATGCCGCGGGAGTAGTGATCGGCGATAAACCGCTGGTGGAATATCTGCCTTTGTACAGAGGAAAAAAAGACGAAGTCGTCACCCAGTTCGACATGAAATATGTCGAAAAAATCGGACTTGTAAAGTTTGATTTTCTGGGACTCCGAAACCTCACGATCATTCAGAATACCCTGTCTCTTATCGCAGCCAGCCGGGGGCAGTCGCCCGATCTTCTGAATCTGGATTTCAATGACGCGGAAACATATCAGCTGCTTTCCAAAGGAGATACTACCGGCGTGTTTCAGTTGGAAAGCTCCGGCATGAAAGATTTGCTCATGCGTCTGAAACCTGCCTGCTTCGACGATATTGTGGCATTGGTCGCACTGTATCGTCCCGGTCCTTTGGACAGCGGCATGGTGGATGATTTTGTGGAGCGGAAACACGGCAGGAAAAAATTGGAATATCTCATTCCCGAATTGGAGCCGATTCTGAAAGCCACCTACGGAGTCATTGTGTATCAGGAACAGGTCATGCAGATTGCCGGCGCGCTTGCCAGATATTCCATGTCCGAAGCCGATGGGCTGCGTAAGGCAATGGGAAAAAAAATCGTCGAGATCATGGCAGAGCATCGGGGCAGTTTTGTAAAAGGCGCGGCAGAAAACGGAATTCCCGAGCGTAAAGCCGAACAGATTTTTGACTTAATGGAGAAATTCGGCGGATACGGCTTTAACCGGAGTCACAGTGCTGCTTATGCCCTGATTGCCTTTCAGACCGCGTATCTCAAAGCCCATTTTCCCGTGGAATTCATGGCTTCGCTGCTTACCGGCGAAATGCACTCCACGGACGGTGTAGTCAAATTTATTGCCGAGTGCCGCAATCACGGCATTCCCATACTGCCGCCGGATATCAACGAAAGCGGCAAGGAATTTACGGTCAGCGGTTCGGCGATCCGCTTCGGGCTGGTTGCCGTGAAAAATGTCGGAGAAGCTGCCATTGAGGCAATTATCGAGGCAAGAACAGAAAAAGGCAGATTTGTCTCTCTGAATGACTTCTGCGAAAAAGCGGATCTGAAAAAGCTGAACAAGCGGGTTCTCGAAAATCTGATCAAATGCGGAGCTTTTGATTCTACAGGGGCATATCGCTCACAGATGGCGGCTGTGCTGGAGTCTGCGCTGGATTACGGTCAGCGGACCCAGAAAGAAAAATCGGGTCCCCAGATGTCTCTCTTTGATATGGGCGGCGGCAAAGAAGAAAAGATCAATGCCCCGACCCTGCCGGAAATTCCGGAATGGGATGAAAAGGAGCGTCTGTCTCTTGAAAAAGAATCTCTGGGCTTTTACATCACAGGTCATCCGCTGGATAAGTTCGAAGACATTCTCAAGAGATTCACCAATGCCGATACGCTTTCTCTGAAGGAAAAAAATGACGGGCAGTCCGTGAGAATCGGCGGCATTGTCAGAAATATCAAAATGATAAGAGACAAAAAAGGGGATACCATGGCTTTTATCACTACCGAGGATATGCACGGCACTGTCGAGACAACTGTTTTTTCTTCACTTTATGCGGAAGTAAGAGACCTGCTGTCAGATGACTCGCCTATCCTCATCGAAGGCGAGCTTCAGAAAAGTGATGAGAACTCGGTGAAAATTGTCGCCGATGTTATCCGTTCCATGAGCAAAATCGGGGAACTCCCCGCGGAAAGTATCCATATCCGGTTAGATATGACTCGGACAGACAGAGATGCACTTGTCCGTCTGCATGATATTATCAAAAAACACCCCGGAACCTCTGCGGGATATATTCATCTGCTGAATCCCTCATCCGCAGAAATTACCCTTGCCTTGTCCGATGAGCTGAAAGTCAAGGCAGATGCGGAACTGAACCGTGAAATCAGCGGGCTTTTCGGGGGAAATGTTGTAGAAACGGTTTATCAGAGACTCCCTGCTGCCGCGTCTGACGGAAAGGATAAGAGAAGGGCAAGGGGTTAGAGGTCAGAGGTTTTTTTCTTGTTCCCAAGCCCCGGCTTGGGAAAGCCCGGGTTACTCTGAAACGACTCGAAGCCGGGGCTTCGAGTACAAATGCGTTCCAAGCCGGGGCTTGGGAACGAGAAACGGGAACTTATGAAAACTGTTTCATTAGCGATTCCGGAAGATATTATGTTCACGGTAAAAATTCCCAGAAAGAAGTGGGAAGCCGAACTCAGAAAAGAGCTTGCCTTACAGCTTTACCGTGAGGGGCTTATCTCCTTTGCCAATGCCCGTCGTCTCGCGCAGATGAGCAAAATCGGGTTTCATTATCTTCTGGGTGAACGTCAGATTCCCCGTCAGTACGACATTGAAGATTACGAAAAAGACCTTGAAAATCTTTCGGAATGGAAAGAAGGCAGATGATTATTTCAAACACAACGCCGCTGATTAACTTCTCAGCTATTTGCCGCCTGGATATTTTGGAAAAACTTTTCGGAAAAATCTGCATTCCGTCGGCTGTTGAAAAAGAATTGTTTGTAAAAGGCGAAAACTATCCGAATATATCGGAACTCAGAAAGGCAAATTTCATTGAAACTCTTGAAGCAGGAAATATTTTGTTCTGCAATGCGCTGAAAAGAGATTTGGATGACGGTGAGGCGGAAGCAATTGCCCTTGCTTTGGAGAAAAACGGACAACTGTTGCTTATGGACGAGATAACGGGAATCATTGCGTCGGTCAAGCCTTTATCAGATGAAATACGAATCAAAGCCCGTTTTTGGATAAATCCGAAGCTATAATACTTCAAGTTTGGTTTTTCCGGTTCATTTTTTGAATCATATATGCTAT